>NZ_JBYIQW010000021.1:0-113362 GCF_057707815.1 Actinacidiphila sp. bgisy160 | reverse complement strand
TCCGTCGGCGGGCGCCTGCTGTGCACAGATACTCTTGACTGGTGACCGACGCCCGAGAGACCGCAACAGAAGCACCCCCGGCGCCGGTCCCGCTGCTGGACCCGCGCGAGGGAATCCCGCCGGTGACCGCCAGCCCGGAGGCCTTCGCCGACGTTGTCGCGGCTTTCGCCGCGGGCTCCGGACCTGTCGCCGTCGACGCCGAGCGCGCATCCGGTTATCGCTACGGCCAGCGGGCCTATCTGGTCCAGCTGCGTCGTACCGGGGCAGGGACCGCGCTGATCGACCCCGTCGCCTGTCGGGACCTGTCGGCGCTCAGCGCCGCGCTCGACGGCACGGAATGGGTGCTGCACGCCGCCACGCAGGACCTGCCGTGCCTCGACGAGGCGGGCATGCGCCCCACCCGGCTGTTCGACACCGAGCTGGCCGGCCGCCTCGCCGGCTTCGCCCGGGTCGGGCTGGGCGCGATGGTGGAGAACGTCCTCGGGTACGCCCTGGAGAAGGGTCATTCCGCCGTCGACTGGTCCACCCGGCCGCTCCCCGAACCGTGGCTGCGTTACGCCGCGCTGGACGTGGAGCTCCTGGTCGACCTGCGCGACGCGCTGGAGGAGGAGCTGCGCGCCCAGGGCAAACTGGAGTGGGCGATGCAGGAGTTCGCGGCCATCGCCGCGGCCCCGCCGCCCCCGCCCCGCGTCGACCCTTGGCGCCGCACCTCCGGCATGCACAAGGTGCGCCGGCGCCGCCAGATGGCGGTCGTCCGCGAGCTGTGGACCCTCCGGGACCGGATCGCCCGCGAGCGGGACGTCTCACCCGGCCGCGTCCTCACCGACGCGGCCATCGTCACCGCGTCCCTGGAGGCCACCCCCAACGCGCACGCGCTGGCCGCGCTCCCCGGGTTCGGGCATCGCATGGGACGGCGCCAGCTGGAGCAATGGCAGGCCGCGATCGACCACGCCCGCAGCATCCCCGAGCGGGACCTGCCGCAGCCCGGCCCCGCCTACACCGGTCCCCCGCCGCCGCGCGCCTGGGCCGACAAGGACCCGGCCGCCGCGGCCCGGCTCTCCGCGGCGCGGGCGGCGGTCTCCGCGCTGGCGGAGCAGCTGAACCTCCCCCAGGAGAACCTCATCACCCCGGACACCGTCCGCCGCCTGTGCTGGGCGCCCCCGCGCGACCGCGGCCCCGAGTCCGTGGCGGCTTTCCTGACGGAGGCCGGCGCGCGGCCGTGGCAGGTCGAACTCACGACGCCGATTCTCACGGCGGCGGTGGCGGCGACGCCGCCGTCCTGACCGGGGGTGCCCCTACGGCCGGTTGTCGTGTGCGGCTCGTTTGCGCCTGGGGCGGGCATCCCCGCCCGCCCCGAGCCTTCGGCCGGGGGGACCCCATCAGGCGCGGTCTGTGCGGTCCCGCGCACCGTTACGTTGCGCTCGAAGCCGCACCGCAGCACATCGCCAGCCATCGGCCGGGGGGTGTCCCCGCCTCGGGGCTCGTGGCGCTGCCCCACATCGTCCGGCAGCGCGCGCCGCTCGTCCCCCGCGGGGCACCACGCCCACCCCCTCCGGTCGTGTGGTCGGCCGGCGGCCGGACGAGGTGGGGGCACGGTCAGTCGTTCCTCCCACCGCACGCAATTCCCCTGGCCGAAGGCTGGGGGCGGGTTGGCTCACCCCCACCCACCGGCGTGCGAACGGCGAGGACCGTGCACACCGAGCACGTGCGGCGCCGCTGTGGGGTCGCGCCCACCCTCCCCCGGCTACCGCTGGGTGGTGCCGCCACGCCTGCGCCGGACCGCCCGCCCCCCACCGGCCGTTGGTCGCGCAACCGACGGAGGGGGCGGGGTCGGTGGGGGGTCTCCCCGGCCGAAGGCCGGGGGGAGGGAGGGTGGGGGAGAAACCCCGACCGCAACCACGAACCGCGCCGCACACAACGACAACGGGCGGCCCGGCGCAGCCGAACGTGTGACGCCGCACACCCGCACTGGGCACATCGGTTACCCACGAGTAGCATGTACGGCGGAGCCGCCGTCTTCTGCCCGCGGCAAGCGAACCCGCATCTTGAGGAGAGCCAACGTGCCTCGTACCGCTAGGGACGTCGTCTTCGTCGACGGCGTCCGCACCCCGTTCGGCAAGGCGGGCCCGAAGGGCATCTACCACGAGACCCGCGCCGACGACCTGGTCATCAAGTCCATCCGGGAGCTGCTGCGCCGCAACCCCGCGCTTTCCCCGGAGCGCATCGACGAGGTCGCCATCGCCGCGACCACCCAGATCGGCGACCAGGGCCTGACCCTGGGCCGTACGGCCGCGATCCTGGCGGGGCTGCCCAAGTCGGTGCCCGGCTTCTCCATCGACCGCATGTGCGCGGGCGCGATGACCGCGGTCACCAGCGTCGCCGGCGGCATCGCCTTCGGCGCGTACGACGTGGCGCTCGCGGGCGGCGTGGAGCACATGGGCCGGCACCCGATGGGCGAGGGCGTGGACCCGAACCCGCGCTTCGTGTCGGAGAAACTGGTCGACGAGTCCGCCCTGTTCATGGGCATGACGGCGGAGAACCTGCACGACCGCTTCCCGCACCTGACCAAGCAGCGCGCCGACGAGTACGCGGTCCGCAGCCAGGAGAAGGCGGCGAAGGCGTACGCGAACGGCAGGATCCAGCAGGACCTGGTGCCGATCTCGGTGCGCCGCACCTCCCCCGAGGGCGGGGAGACCGGCTGGGGCCTGGCCACCGCCGACGAGCCGATGCGCCCGGGCACCACGCTGGAGAACCTGGCGGGCCTGAAGACCCCGTTCCGCGCCCACGGCAACGTGACGGCGGGCAACTCGGCGGGGCTCAACGACGGCGCCACCGCCTCCCTGGTCGCCGCCGAGGACGTCGCCCGGGAGCTGGGCCTCCCGGTGAAGATGCGCCTGGTCTCCTACGCCTTCGTGGGCGTCGAGCCCGAGGTGATGGGCATCGGCCCGGTCCCGGCGACGGAGAAGGCGCTCGCCAAGGCGGGCCTGTCCATCTCCGACATCGGCCTCTTCGAGGTCAACGAGGCGTTCGCCGTCCAGGTGCTGGCCTTCCTGGACCACTACGGCATCGCCGACGACGATGCGCGCGTCAACCAGTACGGCGGCGCGATCGCGTTCGGCCACCCGCTCGCTTCCTCCGGCGTCCGTCTGATGACGCAGCTGGCCCGCCAGTTCGAGGAGCAGCCGCACGTCCGCTACGGCCTGACCACCATGTGCGTCGGCTTCGGCATGGGCGGCACCGTGATCTGGGAGAACCCGCACTTCGACGGAGGCAGCAAGTGACCACCACCGCCGAGCTCCTCAAGGGAGCGGCCGAGCTGTTCCCGGACGAGGTCGTGACGCAGGCGCACGTGCGCCACCTCGACCTCCCGCAGGGCGCCGGGCGCTTCGCGCTCATCACCCTGGACAACGGTCTGGACCACACCAAGCCCACCACCTTCGGCCCGCAGTCGCTGGCGAACCTGAACGCCGCCCTCGACCAGGTCGAGAAGGAGGCCGCGGACGGCGCGATCGTCGGCGTCGGTGTCACCGGCAAGCCGTTCATCTTCGCGGTCGGCGCCGACCTCAAGGGCGTCGAGCTGCTGAAGCGCCGTGAGGACGCGCTGGCCATCGGCAAGGGCGGCCACGACGTCTTCCGCCGTCTGCGGTCCCTCGCCGTCCCGACCTTCGCGTACTACAACGGCGCGGCCATGGGCGGCGGCGTCGAGGTCGGCCTGCACTGCAGTTACCGCACCGTCTCGTCGGCCATCCCGGCCTTCTCCCTCCCCGAGGTCTTCCTGGGCCTGGTCCCGGGCTGGGGCGGCTGCACGCTGCTGCCGAACCTCATCGGCGCCGAGCGCGCGGTGAGCGTCATCATCGAGAACTCGCTCAACCAGAACAAGCAGCTGAAGGGTGGCCAGATCTACGACCTGGGCATCGCCGACGCGTTGTTCGACGGCGCGGACTTCCTGGAGCAGTCGCTCATCTGGACGGCCGCCGTCCTCAAGGGCGAGATCCAGATCGTCCGCCCCGAGCTGGACCGCGGTGCGGCGTGGGACGAGGCCGTCGCCAAGGGCCGTGCCTTCGCCGACTCCAAGGTGCACGGCGCCGCCCCGGCCGCGTACCGGGCGCTGGACATCATCGCCGCCGTCAAGGACGGTGACCTGTCGGCCGGTTTCGACGCCGAGGACGAGGCCCTTGCGGACCTCATCATGGGCGGTGAGCTGCGCTCCGGCATCTACGCCTTCAACCTGGTGCAAAAGCGCGGCAAGCGCCCGGCCGGCGCCCCGGACAAGAACCTGGCCCGCCCGGTCACCAAGGTCGGCGTCGTCGGCGCCGGTCTGATGGCCTCGCAGCTGGCGCTGCTCTTCGCGCGCCGCCTGGAGGTGCCGGTGGTCCTCACCGACATCGACCAGGAGCGCGTGGACAAGGGCGTCGGCTACGTCCACGGCGAGATCGACAAGCTGCTGGTCAAGGGCCGCGTCAACCAGGACAAGGCGAACCGCCTCAAGGCCCTGGTCTCCGGCTCCCTCGACAAGGCCGCGGCCTTCGCGGACGCGGACTTCGTCATCGAGGCGGTCTTCGAGGAGATCGGCGTCAAGCAGCAGGTCTTCGCCGAGGTCGAGGCGGTGGTGAGGCCGGAGACCATCCTGGCCACCAACACCTCCTCCCTCTCGGTCAGCGAGATGGCCTCGAAGCTGGAGCACCCGGAGCGGGTCGTCGGCTTCCACTTCTTCAACCCGGTCGCGGTGCTGCCGCTGCTGGAGATCGTGCGCGGCGAGAGGACCGACGACGCTTCCCTGGCCACCGCGTTCGCCGTGGCGAAGAAGCTGAAGAAGACCGCGGTGCTGACCAAGGACGCCCCGGCGTTCGTCGTCAACCGCATCCTCACCCGCTTCATGGGCGAGATCCAGAACGTCATCGACGAGGGCACCCCGGTGGAGACGGCGGAGAAGGCCATCGAGCCGCTCGGCCTGCCGATGTCCCCGCTGGTGCTGCTGGAGCTGGTCGGCCCGGCGATCGGTCTGCACGTCTCCGAGACGCTCAACCGCGCGTTCCCGGACCGCTTCACGGTCTCCCCGAACCTGGCGGCCGTCGTCAAGGCGGGCAAGCGCGGCTTCTACGTCTACGCCGCCGAGAACGGCTTCAAGCCGGAGCTGGACCCCGAGGTCGCCGCGCTCCTGGTGCAGGGCGACAGCGTCCTGACGGAACAGCAGGTGCGCGACCGCGTCCTGGACGCGGTGGCGCAGGAGATCGGCATCATGCTGGAGGAGGGTGTCGTCGCCGAGGCGCAGGACATCGACCTCTGCCTGATCACCGGTGCCGGCTGGCCCTTCCACCTGGGCGGCATCACGCCGTACCTGGACCGTGAGGGCGTCTCGGAGCGGGTGAACGGCAAGCCGTTCCTGGCCCCGGGCGTGGCGAGCGTGCCCGCGTAAGTCACCGCCGTAACACCGGTTCTGCCCCCCGGTACCGCTTGCCGCGGTACCGGGGCGGAACACTTCCGGGTGGTCTCCGTCCGGGCCGGCGCGCCATGGCGTCGCCGTCACCACCGGCCCGCGAAGGGGTGGTGGTCGCACGTCGGCCCGGACGGGGGCGGCCAGATCAGAAGCCCGCTCCATCGCACCACCGGGCACCTGCTGGACCCATCGCAGGGCCGAACCGCCGCCCGGCGCAACGACGATCATGCTGCCGGTGGCGTACGGCAAGATCGGCCCGAACCACGTCGTGGCCGCCGAGCCACAGGCGGCCCGTCTGGGGGAGGCGATCCGGGAGGACACCGGCATCCCCGAGCCGGTGCCGAAGTCCACGACCTCCAACTGAGGCTCACGCGGCGGGCGCGGAGCCCTCCGGAAGGCGGGCGGCGCAGTAAGCGACCGTCAGGTCACGCACCAGGGCCTTGCGTTCGTAGTCGTCGAGATCGACCAGGCCGCGGTCGAGGAGGCCGCGCACGGTCTCGCCGACGGCGGTGAGGGCATCGTCGAGGGCGGCCCTGCGGTGCCGGGCGTCCAGCGCCGCCAGTCGGGCGCGGCGCATGGCGGAGGCCACGGCGGGGGCGTAGTCGACCCGGACGGGCTGGACGGAGAACACCTCGACTCCGACGGGTCGCAGGTCCTGGACGACGATCCGGGTGAGGTCGTCCGCGAGGCGGTCGGCGTCGCGGAGCGTGGGACCGGGGCCGTGGAAGTCGTCGGCGGGCAGCCGGGACACACAGCGGACGACCGCTGCCTCGACCTGTTCGCGCAGGTAGCGCACGTGGTCGTGGACGGTGAAGGCGGCCCGCGCGGTGTCGCGGACCCGCCAGACCACCAGGACCGTGGTCTGCAACGGGGTGCCGACGGCGTCGGTGGCCTCGATGGGGCTGCTGCGCCAGTGACGCAGGCTGGTGTCGACGCGGCGGCGGGCGAGGAGCGGACTGATCCACAGCAGCCCGGTACGGCGGACGGTGCCGTGGTAGGCGCCGTGCCGGGTGAGCATCCACACGGAGCCAGGGCGGCCCCGGACCAGGCCGAGCGCGGTCAGGGCGGTGAGCGCGGCGAGGACGGCGACGGCGACGGTGCGCACGACCGGGGAGGTCCCGGCGGGGCCCAGGAGGAGCGCGGCGGTGCCGCCTGCGGCCGCCAGGGCCGTGAGCACGGCGAGGCCGCCGGGCAGGCAGCGTCCCGGACGTTCGGCGATCTCGGGCGGCGGCGCGGCGGCGGCTGGGCTGTGGACGCCGTGGGCGACGGGTGCCGGAGCGGGAACGGGGAGTTCGGCCCGGTTCCCCTGGGGGGTGATCGTCATGAGAAGAGCCGCCTCCACGTCTCGGGACCCGGGTAACCGTCCGCCCGGCTGCCCGACCACCCCTGGGCCCGCTGGAAGGCCTCGACGGCGCGCCGGTCGGCCTCGCCCCAGCGGGGGCCGGGGCCCTTCGCGTAGAACCGGCCGAAGCCCTTGGCGGCCAGTTGCCGTCCCAGCGCGAGCACGTGCGGGCCCGACTGGCCGGGCCTGAAGCCGCCGAGGCCCGGGTAGTCCGGGGCTGCCGCCGGGCGGCCGCCACCGGCGATGTCGGACCCCGCGCCCTGGGTGAGGTAACGCCACGTCAGCGGGCCGGGGAAGCCGTCGGCCTGATCGCCCTTCCAGCCCTGGGCCTGCTGGAAGGCACGGGTGGCACGGCGGTCGGCGTCGCTCCAGCGGGGCCCCGGGCCGTCGTGGTAGAAGGTGCCCGCGCCCCGCTGCCGCAGCATCTTGCCGAGCCGGGTGACGTATCCGTTGGAGGCGCCGGGGCCGAAGGACCAGCTCCCCGGGTATCCGGCGGAGGCCAGGTCGCCGAGGTCGAGGTCCCCGTAGAGGTCGTCGTAGAAGTCGCCGTAGCCCTCGCCGCGCAGGTACTTGTAACGGTAGGGGACGTAGCGCTTGGAGTGGTCCCAGTAGGCGTACGGCGTCGTGCGCACCCGGGCACGCGGACGGGTCTGCTCGTAGGCCACGTAACGGCTGTGCGCGGCATTCGCCCAGCCCCCGAAGATCGTGACGTGGGAACCGTCGACCGGGTCGCGGGGGTTGTGGAAGAGCAGGATGTCGCCGGGTTCGAGCTCGTCGCGGCCGATCCGTTCCGCGAAGCGGGGCAGTGTGCCGGTCCACTGGCTGGTGCCCAGGCCCCAGGCCATGGAGACGAATCCGGAGCAGTCCTGCCGGTAGCCGTCCCGCCAGCGGCGGCGCATGTCGTACGGGACGCGGGCGTCGATCCACCCCTGGGCCCGTTCCAGGATCTGATCGCGGGTCAGGCGGAGTGGGACCGCGGCGCCGATCCGGTCCGGCTGCGCCTGCTCGGTCCGGCCTGCGGACGCGGCCTGGCCCGCGTCCTCACCGGGGGCCGCCACCGCGGCGGGCGCCACGGCGGCCGCGCCGGCCGTGGCCAGGACGACCAGTGCGGCAGGAGCGGCAGCCGGTGGCGCGCAGGGGGGCGTGGCACGGGTCGCCGCCCGGATCAGCCGTCGCCGGGCGCAGTCCTCACAGACGCAGCCCGGCTGCGGCCCGACCTCGTCGAACACCGGTGTGGACATGCGCACCACCACTCCTCGCGATCGAGTGCCACATGCCCTTATTACCCGATGTCCACGTAAATCTGATGGAACGACAACGGGTGATGCGGTCAGCCTGTCGCGGTGGTGCCGTTCACGACCTCGGCAACGGCCTTGTCGACCAGCTTCGTCAAGCGCTCGGGGGTGAGCCCGGACGCACCGCCCGTGGGATCGGTGACGGTCTCGCCGTTCACCCGCACGACCGGAACGGAGGTGAACCCGGCCGCGGCGAACTCCTCCTGGGAGCGCCGCACCCAGCCGTCGTGGTCGCCGCCCTGGACGCACGGGACGAAGTGCGTCTCGTCCACACCGCCGGCCTTCTTCGCCAGGCTCTTCAGGAACGCGTCGCTGGTGAACGGGTCGTCCTGGGTGTCGGCGGGCTGGGCGTCCCACACCTGCGCGACGTACTCCTGGAACCGGCCCACGTCCTGGGCGCACGCGGCCGCGTTGGCCGCGGCGAGGGAACCGCTGCCGCCGTCCGCGGTGTCGGTCGGCGTCACCAGCCGGTAGTCGATCTGCACCTGACCGGTGACGACCAGCTTCGCGAGGGTGTCCGCGTACTCGGCGGCGAAGGCCTTCGACTCCGGGCTGCGCAGGTCCTCGTACACGGTCAGCGTCACCGGCAGCTTCGTCGGCTTGACCGGTACCGCCAGCTGCTCCTGGCCCGAGGCGCCGGCCGGTGCCTTGGCCTCGTGCTGCTTCTCACTGCGCACATGCGCCCCGAGGACGGCCGAACCCCCGAACACCACACCCAGGACGATCACCGTCCCGGCGTAGGACCGCCAGCGCTTGGACTTCGTCTGCTTCACCGGGACTTTCTACCACCGCGTACGAACACGCCCCGTGGGAGGGTACGTCCTCACACCACGGGGAGCGGGCCGCGGGCGCGACGATTCGCCGACGCGAAGCCGCCGACGGACACCGGGGCCGGCCGGACTCGCCCCATACCGGGCCGGTTGTGCCAGGGTGGGCCGGTGGTGAACGACGGGACAGCGCCCCTGGTCGTGGTCGACGCCGCCAACACCGTGGGGTCCGTCCCCGACGGGTGGTGGCGGGACCGGCACGGGGCGACGGAGCGATTGCGGGACGCCCTCGCGGGACTGGCGCGGACCGGGCTGCCGGAGCGGGCGGACGTGCCGGAATGGGCACGGCGGGCACCGCTCGACCTCGTGCTCGTGGTGGAGGGCGCGGCCCGGGAGGTGGCGCCCGTGCCGGGGGTACGGGTCGAGGCGGCCCCCGGCAGCGGTGACGACCTCATCGCCGGGATCGTCGCGGCCCGGGCGCCCGAGCGGCCGTGCCTGGTCGTGACGGCCGACCGGGAGCTGCGCCGCCGGGTGACCGCCCACGGCGCGGCCGTCGCGGGGCCGCGGTCGGTGCGTGGCTGACTAACCGCGCGACGGCCTGGCGTACAGCACCGCGCCGTCGGCGGTGGCGACCCGCTCGTAGCCGCCCCGGTCGAGCAGACGGCGCAGTCCCGGGACGTGCGCCGCGCCGTAGGGGGCGCCCCGGGAGTCGTCGACCACGACGGCCGGGGGCGCGGTGGAGAACTCCCGGCGGAAGTCCGCCCAGGCACCCGGTACGGCGTACTCCTCGCCGACCCGGGCTCCGCCGCGTCCGCCGCTGAAGTTGGTGAGGAACCCCGCGGTGAGGAAGCGGCCGGCCGGTGCGCGGCCGGCGAACCAGTACTGCTCCGGGTGCATGCCCCACACCAGGACGGTCTCGTCCGCGTCGGTGTGGGCGCGGATCGCGGCGGCGACGGTGCGGGCGTGGCCGAGTTCCGCTCGCGGGGCGGCGAAGCCCCAGCCGGTGCACACCGCCGCCGCCAGCACCGTCCAGACGGCGGCGACCCTCCTGGCGGGCCCGCGCGCGGGCAGCCGCCGCAGCGCGGCCACCCCGACGAGCGTGAGCGGGGGCAGCAGTTGCAGGTAGTAGTGGCCGTAGAACTGGAAGCCCGCCACGACGGCGACGGCGGCCGCGCCGAGCCAGATCCACAGCTCGGCCGTGGCGGCGGCCCTCCGGCGCGCGGCGAGCCGGACGGCGGGCAGCACCAGCCCCGCCCCGGCCGCTGTGAGGATCGCGGCGTTGCCGAGCCCCCGCCCGGCCGCGAGCAGCCAGGCGCCCTCGGGCGACATGTAGGCGCCGGACCCGGTGACGGTCCAGAAGACGAAGCGCCCCCCGCCGGTCGCCAGGGCCACGGCCGCGACGGGCAGCCCGCAGCCCGCCGCCAGCCGTCCCCACGCGCCCGGGCTCCCGCGCCGGGCCCGCCACAACATCCAGAGCACCGGGAGGAGCACCACCGCGCCGGTCTGTTTGGTCAGCGCCGCCCCGGCGACCGCCACCCCGGCCGCGCCCCAGCGTCCGCGCTCGGCGCAGAGCACGGCGGCGACCGTCCACGGCAGGGTGAAGACCTCGAAGGTGGCCGCCTGCGTGTCCTCGGGCGCCAGCCCCACGGACAGCAGCAGGTAGCCGAATCCGGCGGCCGCGCCCCACCGGTCGCCCCAGCGGCGCCGGGCGAGGGCGACGAGCAGCGCCGCGGTCACCACGTGTGCGAGGACCGCCGCCACCCGCAGGGGCCACAGCGAACCGTCGCCGAAGACCGCGAACGCGCCGTGGTAGAGCCACGGAAGCAAGGGGGGCTTGCGGTCCACCACGGTGTCGTAGAGGACCCCGCCGGAGGCGAGCACACGCGCCTGGGTGGCGAGGAAACCCTCGTCGGGGTTCCAGACGGGGCGTACGAAGGACGGCAGGTGGACCACGGCCGCCACGAGCGTCAGCAGCGGGAGCAGCAGGGGCCACGAGAACCGGGTGAACGGGGAGATCGCGCGGGACGGGTCCGCGTCCGCCCGCCGTTGCGGGAGCGCGGGCGCGGCGGCGCGGGCGGTCTCGGGGCGGGTCGTCACGTGCCCAACGTACCGGGCGCCCTCCGGGTGCGTCAGCTCACCCCTGCGGCGCCGGCTTGCGCACCCGGCTGTGCCGGTAGCCGTACAGGAAGTAGACGATGAAGCCGAGCGCCATCCAGACGGCGAACCGCAACCAGGTCTCGGCCGGGAGGTTGAGCATCAGCCACAGCGTGGCGAGCACCGACACGGCGGGCAGCCAGGGCACCAACGGGGTGCGGAAGGCCCGCGGCAGGTCGGGGCGGGTACGGCGGAGCACCACGACGCCGATGGCGACGACGACGAACGCGAAGAGGGTGCCGATGTTCACCAGCTCGGCGAGTTCCTCGATGGTCGTGAAGCCCGCGACGATCGCCACGATGCCGCCGAGCAGGATCGTCGAGCGGTAGGGCGTGCCCCGGGTGGGGTGCACCCGGGAGAAGAAGCGCGGCAGCAGCCCGTCGCGGCTCATCGCGAAGAAGACCCGGCTCTGCCCGAGGAGCAGGATCATGCAGACCGTCGTCAGGCCCACCACCGCGCCGAAGGCGATCAGCCCGGCCCAGAAGGGGTGGCCCACGGCCTTGAAGGCGTCGGCCAGCGGCGCGTCCACCGACAGCTGGGAGTAGTGCTGCATGCCGGTGACGACGATGGAGACGGCGACGTAGAGCACGGTGCAGATGAGCAGCGAGCCGAGGATGCCGCGCGGCACGTCCCGTTGCGGGTTCCTGGTCTCCTCGGCCGCGGTGGCGACGATGTCGAAGCCGATGTACGCGAAGAAGACCACGGCTGCCGCGGTGAAGATGCCCATGACGCCGAACTGGGACGGCGTGAAGCCCGAGACCAGCTGGATCAGCGGGGCCTTGATGCCGGCCTCCGCCCCCTCGGACGGCACGGCGGGCGGGACGAACGGCGTGTAGTTGTGGCCCTTGATGAAGAACGCGCCCACGACGATGACGATCAGCACCACGGTCACCTTGATGGCCACCACCACGGAGGTGACCCGGGCCGAGAGCTTCATCCCGGCGACCAGGATGGCGGTGAGCGCCGCCACCAGCAGGAAGGCCAGCACGTCGAAGTGGAAGCCGCTCTGCTCGCCGCCGGACAGCACGGACGGCAGGTGCCAGCCCCAGTTGTCCATGATCGAGCGCATGTACCCGGACCATCCGACGGCGACCACGGCGCAGCCCAGCGCCAGTTCCAGGACCAGGTCCCAGCCGATGATCCAGGCGGGCAGTTCGCCGAGGGTGGCGAAGGAGAAGGTGTACGCGGACCCGGCCACCGGCACGGTGGAGGCGAACTCCGCGTAGCACAGGGCGGCCAGCGCGCAGACGACGCCGGCGGCGACGAAGGACAGCGCGACCGCCGGGCCCGCGTTCTCCTTCGCCACCTTGCCGGTGAGGACGAAGATGCCGGTGCCGATGACCACTCCGACCCCGAAGACCGTGAGGTCGAGGGCGGACAGCGACTTCTTGAGCGCGTGCTCCGGCTCCTGGGTGTCCCTCAGGGATTCCTCGACCGATTTGGTACGGAAGAACCCGCTCCGTCCCTTCGTAGCGTTACCGCCCACGTCCACCGGCGCACCTCCACAGTTGTTCCTGCATCACAGCACCCGCGGATGCTTGTGACCGGATCTGGCGCGCCTACACACCGACAGAAGGGCCGGGCGATCACCCGCCCGGGTGTCGCCCGGCCCGGTGGTGCCGAAGCCGTCGGAGCGGGTGTCAGTCGCCCGCGACCTGGGGCGCGGGCTCGTCGGCGTAACGGCCCTCGAGCCGGCTGACGAGTCCGGTCACCTGGCGCGCGATGTCCGGGGCGGTCAGGCCGATCTCGGCCATGACCTCCTTGCGGCTGGCGTGGTCGAGGAACTCCTGCGGGATGCCGAAGTCGCGCAGCGGCACGTCCACGTTGGCGTCGCGCAGCGCCTGGGCGACGGCGGAGCCGACACCTCCGACGCGCCCGTTGTCCTCGACCGTGACGACGACCCGGTGGCCGGCCGCGAGACCGGGCAGGGCCGCGTCGACGGGCTTGACCCAGCGGGGGTCGACGACGGTGGTGGTGATGCCCTGGGCGTCGAGCAGGTCGGCGATCTCCAGGCACATCGGGGCGAGCGCGCCGACGGAGACCAGCAGGACGTCCGGCTTGGCGCCGTCACCCTGGGGCTCGGCCTGACGCAGCACGTCCATGCCGCCGACCTTGCCGACGGCCTTGACCGCCGGGCCGACCGCGCCCTTGGAGTAGCGGACCACGGTCGGGGCGTCCGGGACCTCGACGGCCTCGCGGAGCTGGGCGCGCACCTGGTCGGCGTCGCGCGGGGCGGCGATCCGCACGCCCGGGACGACCTGCAGGATCGACATGTCCCACATGCCGTTGTGCGAGGCACCGTCGGTGCCGGTGATGCCGGCGCGGTCCAGCACGAAGGTGACGCCGCACTTGTGCAGCGCGACGTCCATCAGCACCTGGTCGAAGGCGCGGTTGAGGAAGGTCGCGTAGACGGCGACGACCGGGTGCAGGCCGCCGGTCGCCAGGCCCGCCGCGGACACCACCGCGTGCTGCTCGGCGATGCCGACGTCGTAGACGCGGTCGGGGAACGCCTTGGCGAACTTGTCCAGACCCACGGGCTGGAGCATCGCGGCGGTGATGGCCACGATGTCCTTGCGCTCCCTGCCGAGCTTGACCATCTCCTCGCCGAAGACCGAGGTCCAGTCGGCGCCGGAGGCGGCGATCGGCAGGCCGGTGTCCGGGTGGATCTTGCCGACGGCGTGGAAGCGGTCGGCCTCGTCCTGCAGGGCGGGGGTGTAGCCGCGGCCCTTCTCCGTCAGGCAGTGGACGATGACCGGCCCGCCGAAGCGCTTGGCGCGCTGCAGCGCGGACTCCAGGGCGGCGATGTCGTGGCCGTCGATCGGGCCGACGTACTTCAGGCCCAGGTCCTCGAACATGCCCTGCGGCGCGATGAAGTCCTTGAAGCCCTTCTTGGCGCCGTGCAGGGTCTCGTACAGCGGCTGGCCGATGACCGGGGTGCGCTCCAGCAGTTCCTTGGTGCGGGTGAGGAAGCGCTCGTAGCCGTCGGTGGTACGCAGCGTGGCGAGGTGGTTGGCGAGGCCGCCGATGGTGGGCGCGTAGGAGCGCTCGTTGTCGTTGACGACGATGACCAGCGGACGGTCCTTGGCGGCGGCGATGTTGTTCAGCGCCTCCCAGGCCATGCCGCCCGTCAGGGCGCCGTCACCGATCACGGCGACGGTGTGATCGCGCTTGCCGAGCTGCTCGTTGGCCTTGGCCAGGCCGTCGGCCCAGCCGAGCACCGTGGAGGCGTGGCTGTTCTCGATGACGTCGTGCTCGGACTCGGCGCGCGAGGGGTAGCCGGACAGGCCGCCCTTGCCCTTGAGCTTGGAGAAGTCCTGACGGCCGGTGAGCAGCTTGTGGACGTAGGACTGGTGTCCGGTGTCCCACAGCACCTTGTCCTTCGGCGAGTCGAAGACACGGTGCAGGGCGATGGTCAGTTCGACGACACCGAGGTTCGGCCCCAGGTGCCCGCCCGTCTTGGAGACCTCGTCGACCAGGAAGGTACGGATCTCGCCTGCCAGCTCGACCAGCTGCTCCGGGCTGAGCCGGTCGAGGTCGCGCGGTCCCTTGATACGGGTCAGCAGCGCCACCCGTGCCTCCTTGTTGTCGCTTTCCGGTTTCCCGAGTGTATGTGTTCGCGTTTTCAGCTCCGCACACACCCGTGCCCGGCGCTGGGATGATCTTCCCTGCGCCGGGCACGTCCCGCCACTGGTACGGTGCGAACCCTCAGCCGCGGCCCGCGGCCTTCTGGCTCTTGCGGGACACCGAGTCGATGACCACGGCGGCGAGGAGCACCGCGGCGGTGATCATGTACTGGAGCGCGGTGTTCATGTTGAGCAGGTCCAGGCCGGTCTGGATGGACTGGATGACCAGCATGCCGAGCAGGGCGGACCAGACGCTGCCGCGACCGCCGAAGAGGCTGGTGCCGCCGATGACCGCGGCCGCGATGGCCAGCATCAGGTAGTTGCCGCCACCGGCGCCCAGGGAAGCGGTGTAGGTCTGGGCGGCGAAGAACAGACCGCCGAGCGCCGCGAAGCCACCGGAGATGGCGAACACCGAGATGCGGACGAAGGCGACGTTGATACCCGCGCGACGGGCGGCCTCGATGCCACCGCCGACCGCGAAGATCTTGCGGCCATAGGCCGTGCGCCGCAGCACGAAGTCGATGATCACCAGGGCGGCCAGGAAGATGACCAGCGCGTTGGGCACGCCGTTCGCCTGGTTGAGCACGTAGGCGGCGACGAAGGAGATGATCGCGAGGGCGCCGACCCGCAGCGCGATCTCACTGGTGGGGCGGAACGGGACGCCGGCGGTGCGGCGGCGGCGCTGCTCGATGAGCGAGCCCGCGAGCATGGCCCCGGTGCCGAGGCCGGCCAGCAGGTAGGCGCCCGCGATGTCCTGGTCCAGGAAGAAGGAACGCTGGCCCAGGATGTGCAGGGGGCCGTCGTCCGGGATCGAGAGGCTTCCGCTGGCGCCGAGCAGCTGCAGCATGAGGCCGTTCCAGCCGAGGAAGCCGGCGAGGGTGACGACGAACGCGGGGACGCCGATCTTCGCGAAGAACCAGCCGTGCAGGGAACCGATGAGAACGCCGGTCACGATGGTCAGGACCAGCGCGAGCCAGGGGTTCATCCCGTGGTTGGTCACGAAGATGGCGAAGAGGGCCGATGCCAGACCGCTGACCGAGCCGACCGAGAGGTCGATCTCGCCGAGCAGCAGCACGAAGACCAGGCCGATGGCCAGCATGCCCGTGGCGGCCAGGAAGAAGCCGATGTTGGCCAGGTTGCCGGCGGTGAGGAACTGGCTGGACTGGGTCTGGAAGATGGTCCAGATGATGATCAGGCCGATGATGACCGGCAGCGAGCCGAGCTCACCGCCGCGCACCTTGCGCTTGAACTCCGTGAGGTAGCCCTTGAAGCCCTCTTCACGGACGAGCAGGCGCGGGTCGACCATGGGCACGGCCGCCGAGGACGCGTCCTCGACCGCTGCTGCCACGTCCTTCTTTACGGTCTTCGACGTGTCGCTCACTTTGCATCCTCCGTGCGCCGCGCCTGACGGCGGGTCACGGCGTTGTCCGTGGCGCCCGTGATCGCGGAGATGATTTCTTCCTGGGACGTGCTCTTGACGTCGAACACACCGTTGTTGCGACCGAGGCGCAGTACCGCCACCTTGTCCGCGACGGCCTTGACGTCCACCATGTTGTGGCTGATGAGGATGACGGCGAGGCCACGCTGGCGCAGCCGCTCCACCAGGTCGAGCACCTGGGCCGTCTGCTCCACACCGAGCGCGGCGGTGGGCTCGTCGAGGATGACCAGCTTGGGGTCGCCGATCAGGGCGCGGGCGATCGCGACGACCTGCCGCTGACCACCCGACAGGCTGGCGATCGGGATGCGGACGCTCGGGATGCGGATCGACAGGGTGCTCAGCAGCTCCCTGGACCGCGCCTCCATGGTGACCTCGTCGATCACACTGGCGCGCTTGATCTCGCGGCCGAGGTAGAGGTTGGCGACGACGTCGAGGTTGTCACAGAGCGCCAGGTCCTGGTAGACCGTCGCGATTCCGAAGCCCTGGGCGTCGTGCGGCTTGTTGATGCTGACCGGCTTGCCCTCCCACTCGATGACGCCTTCATCGATGGGGTGGACACCCGCGATCGTCTTGACCAGGGTCGACTTACCTGCGCCGTTGTCGCCGACGAGCGCGACGACCTCACCGGCGTGGACCTCCAGGTCGACATCGGTGAGTGCTTGGACCGCACCGAATCGCTTGGAGACTCCGCGCAACGCCAGCACGGGCGTAGCGGACACGTGAACCATCTCCTTCGCCGCCTGACCGGCGGGGATGCCGCGCTTGGAGGGGCGCGGAGTTTTGTGCAAACTGCACAGCTTTACATGAACGGGAGCGGACTGTCTGTCCGGCACCCGCCCCGTCAGCGGGGTCTGTTGGACGGGGCGGGCGCCGGACAGGTTCGCGTGGCGGCCTCCGGAGGGAGGGCCTGCCGTGTTACTGGATGCCGGCGGCCGCGCAGGCCTTGGCGAACTCGGCCGTGCAGATCTCGGAGACGGAGTACAGCTTGTCCGCGATGACCGTGTCCTTGACGTTGGCCTTGGTCACCGACACCGGGGTCAGCAGCTGGGACGGGACCTTGTCACCGGAACCGCTGGTCAGCGTGGTGGTGGCGAGCGAGTCGATGGCCTTGCCCTCGACCAGGTTCACCGCGAGCTGGGCGGCGGCGTCGGCCTCGGGCTTGAACGCCTTGTAGACGGTGCTCGACTGGGTGCCCGCTATGATCCGCTGGATGCCCGCGAGTTCGGCGTCCTGACCGGTCAGCGGGATGCCGCTGATGCCGGCGCCCTTGAGGGCGGTGGCGATACCGCCGGCCATGCCGTCGTTGGCGGCGTAGACGCCCGCGATGTTCTTGGCCTTGAGCTGGGTGATGGCCGCCGTCATCTTCTGGTTGGCGACGGTGTCCTTCCACAGACCGCTCTGCTCGTAGGCGATCTTGACCTTGCCGTTGAGGACCTTGTGGGCGCCCGCCTTGAACATCGCGGCGTTCGGGTCGGCGTCGTCACCGTTGATCATGACGACGTTCGCCGACGGCTTGGCCTTGGCGCCGAGCGCGTCGAGGAGCGCCTGGCCCTGCAGCTCGCCGACCTTCTCGTTGTCGAAGGAGACGTACGCGGAGACCGGGCCCTGGGCGAGGCGGTCGTAGGCGACGACCTTGATGCCCTTGTCGACGGCGGCCTGGACGGAGGACTTGATGGCAGCGGCGTCCTGGGCGCTGATCACGATCACCTTGACACCCTTGGTGATCATGGTACTGACCTGCTGGGCCTGCTTGCCGGAGTCACCCGCGGCGTTCGCGTACTGGACGTCGCAGTCCGCGCACAGCTCCTTGACCTTGGCCTCGAACAGCGGCTTGTCGAACTTGTCGTAGCGAGCGGTGACGCTGTCGGGAAGCAGCAGGCCGATGGTCTTGCTCTTGCTGCCGGCGCTGCTGCCGCCGTCCGCCTTGTCATCGCCGGCCTTGCCGCACGCGGCGACGGAAAGGGCCATGGAGACGGCCGCGGTGCCGATCACGACGCGACGCATCATTGCGTTCATGTGGGGTTGCCTCCCTGACAGGGCCGCAAGAGACTGCGGCCGAGGTGAGCGTGAGTCAACTCGGCAACAGCCTTGACGTCAAGAAGTAAATACTTAACGAGATGGCAACGGTGCGTTTCGTTATCTAGATGAACGCAGAGTGATCCCTACGGCACAGCGACCGCTGCAGGAACGTTAGCATCCAAAAGGGTGGAATCCCCCACCTCGCTGAGGGCCAGGGCCAGGGCGCCCAGGACCTCGGCGCGGGCGCCCAGGGCCCCCGAGACGACCGAAAGACGGCGGGCCGCACTGGGGATCGCGTACCGCGCCACCGATTCCCTGATGGGCGCCAGGACCAGCTCCCCCGCCTCGGCGAGATCACCGCCGAGCACCACCCGGCTCGGGTTCAGAAGGTTGGCGAGGCTGGCGACGCCCATGCCGATGTGCCGGCCCACGTCCGCGATCACTCTACGGCAGCCGGGATCCCCTTCCCTGCCCAGTTGCACCATGCGCGCCAGGGTCAGGTCGGGGCCATGGCTGCCGCGCAGCAGGTCCAGCACATAACGGGCGGCGGTGAAGGTCTCCAGGCAGCCGCGGTTGCCGCAGCGGCAGACCGGGCCGGACTCGTCCAGCGTGATGTGGCCGATCTCACCCGCGGTGCCGCCGGGGCCGCGGTAGATGCGGCCGTCGATCACCAGCCCGGCGCCCACGCCGCTGGCCACCTTGATGTAGGCCAGGTCCTTCACGCCCCGTCCACTGCCCCAGACCAGCTCCCCGAGGGCGCCGAGGTTCGCGTCGTTGTCCACCTGGACCGGCATGCGCAGCCGCTCGGCGAGCTCCTGGCGCGGGTTGATGCCGCCCCACCCCGGCAGGATGGCGGTGGACCCCAGCGCGCCGGTCTCCACGTCGATCGGGCCCGGGACGCCGAGGCCGACGCCGATCACCTTGTCGGCGTCGATGCCGCTCGACTCGATCAGCCGCGCGACGAGCTGCTCGGCCCGGTCGAAGCCCTCGGAGGCCGAGGCGTCCACGTCGATCGGCTCGGACTGCTCGGCCAGTACCTGGTGGGCCAGGTTGCCCACCGCGACGCGCAGGTGGGAGTGCCCGAAGTCGACGCCCACGACGACGCCCGCGTCGCCGGACAGCGCCACCGCGCGGGCCCGGCGCCCTCCCGAGGAGGTGGGGGTGACCTGTACCGTCCCGTTGTCACGCAGTTCGCGGACGATGTTGGAGACCGTCGCGGCGGACAGCCCCGTCGTACGGGCGATCTCCGCTTGCGTCAGCGAACCCGCCAGCCGTACGGCCCGGACCACCCGCTCGAGGTTGGCCCGGTGCAGCGACGACTGGGATCCCGGAGTCTCCACGACCATTCCACTCCTGCCGAACCGGACGGGAGCCACGCCGATGAGACCCCGTCGTCTACAACATGTGAACTCTAAGCAAGCCTTTAGGCTCGCTTCCCGTCAAGGGGCAGAACCAGACCGCTGACGCAATGCCCGAAAAATCCAGAAGCGGCCCCGCGGGTGGCGGGACCGCTTCCGCTCAGCCGTCCGGACGACCGGGCGGCGGCCACGGTGAGTGTCCTTCCGATTACTTCAGGGTGCCGGCCGTCAGACCCGCCTGCACCTGACGCTGGAAGGAGAGGTAGACCACGAGCACCGGCAGCATCGCGATCGTCATGCCGGCGAAGAGCGCCGGGTAGTCGCCGGAGTACCCCTGCTGCTGGGCCAGGTTCACCAGGCCCTGGGCCAGCATCGAGCGGTCGGGGTCGCTGCTGGACTGCTGCTGCTGCAGGGTCATCGGCAGGATGTACTGGTTCCACTGGCCCAGCACGTTGAAGATTCCCACGCTGATCAGGCCCGGCTTCGCCATCGGCAGCATGACCTGGAAGAAGGCCCGGGAGTGGGAGCAACCGTCGATCATGGCCGCCTCGTGCACCGCCGTGGGCAGGGTCCTGAAGAAGGAGTGCATGAAGAAGACGGTGAAGGGCAGCGAGTAGGCGACGTACACCAGGATCAGGCCCTGGTAGGTGTTGAGCATGCCCAGGTTGCTGACCATGAAGAACAGCGGCACCAGGGCGAGGTACACCGGGAACATCGCGCCGCCGACGAACAGGTAGAAGATGATCCGGTTGCCGGGGAACTCGTAGCGCGCCAGCACGTACGCGGTCATCGACCCGAGCAGCATCGTCAGCGGCACCGAGAACACCAGCACGATCACCGTGTTCACGAAGAAGTCGCCGATGCCCTTCTCCCAGGCCCGGGAGAACGCGTCGAAGGACCAGTGCGAGGGCCAGGACCAGGCGCTCGCGCCGATCTCCGCATTGTTCTTGAAGGACCCCAGGATGATCCAGCCCAGGGGCAGCAGGATCATCACGCCCCACAGGAACAGGAAACCGTGGGAGAAGACGTTGAGCGTCGCGCCGCCTTCGGCGAAGCGTTCCCGGTCCGTCTTCCTGCTGCCGATCGTGGTGGGCTGCCCTTTGAGGACCGGAACCGGAGTGGGCTGCTTGATGGGAGTGGCCATGGGATGCGCTCCCCGCTCAGTACTCGATGCGATCGCGACGGGAGACCCGCAGCGCGACAGCGGAAAGGATCAGGGTGAGGAAGAGGATGACGACGCCCATGGCACAGGCGTAGCCGCTCTTTCCGAAGGTGAGGAAGTTACGCATCAGGTAGGTCGCCATGACCTCACCGTGATAGTCGGGGCCGCCGCCGAAATTCGATCCCGGGGTGAGGACCGAGGCCAGGGCGAAGAAGTCCATCGCGGCGATGGCGAGGTACACCCAGGCCGTCTGCACGCTGTCCCACAGGAGCGGGAGGGTCACCTTGAAGAAGGTCTGCAGGCGCCCGGCACCGTCCAGCAGGGCGGCCTCGTAGATGTCCTTCGGAACGGACTGCATGGCCGCCGAGAACAGCACCAGGTAGAAGCCGACACCGGCCCAGATCTGCACGCCGAGCAGACACCACATCACCAGGTTGGGACTGTTCAGCCATTCGATCGGGGCCTGCGGGTCCTCGAGGTGCAGTTTGATCAGGATGCCGTTCAGCAGGCCGCTTCCGTCACTGCGGTAGACCGCCTGGAAGAGCACGATGAGAATGGCGACGGAAAGCACCTGGGGGAAGAAGAAGATCACTTTGTAGAGGGCGGATCCGTGAACTCCCCGGACACCCGTGGTGCCACCGCGGCCGCCCACGTTGAGCATGAAGGCGAAGAAGAGCGCCAGCAGGATCGTGATCACCGGCAGGAACACCAGCAGCAGCACGTTGTGCTGGAGCGCCTGCAGGAAGACGTGGTCCCCGAAGAGCTTCGTGTAATTCTCCAGACCGACGAAGTGCATCTCCTGGGACTGCCCGGACCAGTCCGTCAGGGAATACCCGAACGTCTGGAGGTAGGGCCAGATCACGAAGACGACGTAGAGCACGACCGGAATGAAGAGGAATCCCGCGATGAACGGGTACTTGCGATAGCGCATGGCGCTGCTCCTGCCATCGGGTAGACCGTCGCACCGGGGCCCCGAACGCCCCCTGGTCCATCAGGGGGCACCGGGGCCCCGGTGCGCAAGGGCCGGTGGGAACGTTTAGCCCTTCTTGGCCTTCTCGGCCGCCGCCTTGACCCGCTTGAGCCAGTCGGCGGGCTTGATGCGCTTGGCCATCAGCTCGGCACTGGCGTTCTGCACGTCGGTGTCGAAGGCGCTCTGCGTGTTGATGTAGTTGTAGTTGAAGACGTTGCTGCCGGCCGCGCTGAGCGCGGTGACGGTGGACTTGGTGCCCGGGCGCAGCTGGACGTCGGAGCCGACGCCGTCCTTGAGCACGGTCAGCGAGTTGGCCGTCTGGGCGAACTGGCTGGAGGCTTCCTTGGTGAGCATGATCCGCAGGAACTCCAGGCCGCCGGCCTGGTTCTTGGCCTTCTTCGGGACGATGAAGGGCTCACCGGCGCCGGCCCGGATCGCCTCGAAGGGCAGCTTGTCGCCGTCCAGCGAGGGGATCGGCAGGAAGGTCATCTCGAAGTCCGATGGGGTGGCCTTCAGCTGCTCGTTCTCCAGCCACGAACCGCAGGGGATGAAGGCGGCCTTGCCCTCGTTCCAGGCGGTCTGCGACTCGATGTGGGTCATGCCGTTGGTGCCGGGGAGCAGGTAGCCCTTGTCGGCGATCTGGTAGACCGACTCGACGGCCACCTTCGCCGCGTCCTCGTCCCACACCGTCGGGTCGAGGCTGTCGATCCGCTTGACCAGCTCCGGACCGCCGTGCTTGGCGATCAGGTCCATGACCACGATGTTGATGTAGTACGGGTACTTGCCCTGGTGGCAGAAGGGGGCCATGCCCGACTTCTTGATCTCCGCGGACAGGGACATGAAGTCGGCCCAGGTCTTCGGCGCCGTCCAGCCCTTCTCCTTGAAGAGCTTGCCCGAGTACCACAGGCCCCAGACGGTGTAGATGTACGACAGCTGGTACATCTTGCCGTCGTCGAAGCTGCCGATCTCGATGGTGCCGGGCTGCAGGACGTCCCTGATCTTCTTGCTCGGGTCGTCGATGTAGGGTGCGTCGAGGAGCGGGGTGAGGTCGGTGAGCTGGCCGCTCTTGTAGAGCACGTCCAGCTTGATCTGCTGCGCGCCGGAGTCGTCGACGACGTCCGGCGGGTTGCCGGCGTTGAAGCGGGGCTGGAGCTTGCCGGTGATCTCCTGGGTGCCCAGGTGGCTGACCTTCGCCCCGGAGAACTTCTTCTGGTAGAGCTTCTCGAACGCCTTGGCGTAGTCGTCGCCGTAGCCGCCCTTGAAGATCACCACGTCCAGGGCGGCGTCGTTGGCCACGCCGAACGGGTTGTCCTTGGACTTCTCGCCCTTCTCGGGGGCCTTGTCGTTGCCGCTGCCGCTGGACGCACAGGCACTCAGCAGACCGGCGGCGGGAGCGGCCAACAGGCCCGCCGCTGCCGCCCGCTTGATCAGATCGCGCCGGTTGACGTCGGATCTCATGCTCAAGTCCTCACCTTCTCCAGGACCCATGCGGTGCGGAGTTGAATCTGTGCACGGGCCACGCACCCGTCGTTCCCCCCGCGCAAGCCCGCGTTCAGCGGGCCTCCTGGACGCCGACAGGTATAGTCCACTTCCCGCGAGGTGGGCAAGGTCATGCGCGCTTTTGACAGACAGCTTTCCCTAGTTGAGACCTCTCGGTAACGCGAACGGGCCCGCACCCCCGGCAGGGGTGCGGGCCCGTTCCTCGTGCCCGGCGGCCGTGATCCTTACTTGCGGATCAGGGAGCGCAGGACGTACTGCATGATGCCGCCGTTGCGGTAGTAGTCCGCCTCACCGGGGGTGTCGATCCGGACCACGGCGTCGAACTCGACGCCGCTGTCGGTCGTCACCTTGACGGTGCGCGGGGTGGTGCCGTCGTTGAGTTCGGTGATGCCGGAGAACGAGAAGGTCTCCTCACCGGTCAGGCCCAGCGAGTCCGCCGAGGCGCCCTCGGGGAACTGCAGCGGCAGCACGCCCATGCCGATCAGGTTGGAGCGGTGGATGCGCTCGTACGACTCGGCGATGACGGCCTTGACGCCCAGCAGCGCGGTGCCCTTCGCGGCCCAGTCGCGGGAGGAGCCGGAGCCGTACTCCTTGCCCGCCAGGACGACCAGCGGGATGCCGGCGGCCTGGTAGTTCTGCGACGCGTCGTAGATGAAGGAGACCGGGGCGTCCTGCTGCGTGAAGTCGCGGGTGTAGCCGCCCTCGGTGCCCGGCGCGATCTGGTTGCGCAGGCGGATGTTGGCGAAGGTGCCGCGGATCATGACCTCGTGGTTGCCGCGGCGGGAGCCGTAGGAGTTGAAGTCGCGGCGCTCCACACCGTGCTCGGTGAGGTACTTGCCGGCCGGGGTGTCGGCCTTGATGGCGCCGGCCGGGGAGATGTGGTCGGTGGTGACCGAGTCGCCCAGCTTCGCCAGCACGCGGGCACCGGTGATGTCGGAGACCGGGTCCGGCTCCATGGTCATGCCCTCGAAGTACGGGGGCTTGCGGACGTAGGTCGACTGCGGGTCCCACTCGAAGGTGTTGCCGGTCGGGATCGGCAGCGACTGCCACTGGGCGTCTCCGGCGAAGACGTCCTGGTAGGAGGCGCTGAACATGTCCTGGCCGATCGCGGATGCGACGACCTCGTTGACCTCCTGCTCGGAGGGCCAGATGTCCTGGAGGAAGACCGGCTTGCCGTCGGTGTCGGTGCCGATGGCGTCCTTGGTGATGTCCACCTTCATGGAGCCGGCGATGGCGTACGCGACGACCAGCGGCGGGGACGCCAGGTAGTTCATCTTGACGTCCGGGTTGATCCGGCCCTCGAAGTTGCGGTTGCCCGACAGCACCGAGGTCACGGCCAGGTCGTGCTCGTTGACGGCCTTGGAGACCTCGTCCGGCAGCGGGCCGGAGTTGCCGATACAGGTCGTGCAGCCGTACCCGACGAGGTTGAAGCCCATCTTGTCGAGGTACGGGGTGAGGCCGGCCCGGTCGTAGTAGTCCATGACGACCTTGGAGCCCGGGGCCAGGGTGGTCTTGACCCACGGCTTGCGGGTCAGGCCCTTCTCGACCGCCTTCTTGGCCACCAGGGCGGCGGCGACCATGACGTAGGGGTTCGAGGTGTTGGTGCAGGAGGTGATCGCGGCGACGGTGACGGCGCCGTGGTCGATCTCGTAGGTCGAACCGTCGGGCGCGGTGACCACGGTCGGGCGGGTCGGGACGCCGTTGGCGACGGCCGGGGCGTCGGAGGCCGGGAAGGACTCCTTGCCCGCCTCGTCGGCGTCGTCCACGTAGTTGCGCACGTCGGCCTTGAACTGCTCGGCGGCGCCTGCGAGGACGATGCGGTCCTGCGGGCGCTTCGGGCCGGCGATGGAGGGGACGACCGTGGAGAGATCGAGCTCCAGCTTCTCGGAGAAGTCCGGCTCGGCGGCCGGGTCCAGCCACAGGCCCTGCTCCTTGGCGTACGCCTCGACGAGCGCGAGCTGCTGCTCCGAACGGCCGGTCAGCTTCAGGTAGTTAATGGTCTCCGCATCGATCGGGAAGATCGCCGCGGTGGAGCCGAACTCCGGCGACATGTTGCCGATGGTGGCGCGGTTGGCGAGCGAGGTGGCCGCCACGCCCTCGCCGTAGAACTCGACGAACTTGCCGACGACACCGTGCTTGCGCAGCATCTCGGTGATGGTCAGCACGAGGTCGGTGGCGGTGGTGCCGGTCGGCAGCTCGCCGGTCAGCTTGAAGCCGACGACGCGCGGGATCAGCATGGAGACCGGCTGGCCGAGCATGGCGGCCTCGGCCTCGATGCCGCCGACGCCCCAGCCCAGGACACCGAGGCCGTTGACCATGGTGGTGTGCGAGTCGGTGCCGACGAGGGTGTCGGGGTACGCCTGGCCGCCCCGGACCATGACGGTGCGGGCCAGGTGCTCGATGTTCACCTGGTGGACGATGCCGGTGCCCGGCGGGACGACCTTGAACTCGTCGAACGCGGTCTGGCCCCAGCGCAGGAACTGGTAGCGCTCCTTGTTGCGGCCGTACTCCAGCTCCACGTTCTGCGCGAAGGAGTCCGGGGTGCCGAACTTGTCGGCGATGACCGAGTGGTCGATGACCAGCTCGGCCGGGGCCAGCGGATTGATGCGGGACGGGTCGCCGCCCAGCTCCTTGACGGCCTCGCGCATGGTGGCGAGGTCCACCACGCACGGCACACCGGTGAAGTCCTGCATGATCACGCGGGCCGGCGTGAACTGGATCTCCTGGCTCGGCTGGGCCTGCGAGTCCCAGTTGCCGAGCGCGCGGATGTGGTCGGCGGTGATGTTCGCGCCGTCCTCGGTGCGGAGCAGGTTCTCCAGCAGCACCTTCAGGCTGTAGGGAAGGCGCGCGGCGCCCTCGACCTTGTCCAGCCGGAAGATCTCGTACGACTCGTCGCCCACTTGCAGGGTGCTGCGGGCGTCGAAGCTGTTCGCCGACACGACAGTCTCCTTCGTAACTTTGCGCGTACCACCGCAATGCTGCCGCTTCGGCCCCTGGCCGATCCGCTAAGGTAAGGCTAAATAAGGTGAGCCTTACCTTCGACGGCAGCGGTGCGCCTCGGCAGATATCTCGATGTCGAGATAACTCTAATACATCACCGCTGCCGGGTCATGCGCTGGGCCGCACGTGTGCGGCGTCGCGCCCTCGCCGCCGCTACGGGCCCGCCGCTACAGGCCGTGCCGGCGGGCGCCCGTGGGGACCCGGGGGGCCCGGCGCGGCACCCGGCCCCACGACGCGCGCGCGAGCCTGCACTGGCCGCGGCAGGGGAGGACCCGTACCCGCTCGCAGCCTGCGGACCAGGGGATTCCGCGCCGCCGGCCCAAGGCTCGGCCCCTGCGCGACCCCCAACGAGCGCCGAGGCCGGGCCGACCGCGCCAGGGCGGGGACGGGCCGCCCCGCACGCTCGCGCGGCACCCGGCCCCACCACGAGCGCGCGGGGCACGCGCAGCCGTGGGGACGAGGGAGCTGCCCCGGCTTGCCGCCGGGGCAGGGAGGGCGCGGGCCGATGCCCGCCGCCGGCGCGGACGACCGCACGCGGCCCGGGGACGCCAGGCGGTCTTCGGGGGCGGCTCAGCCGTCACGCCTGCGGGAGCATCAGCGTGTTGAGCTCGCCCCAGGGGATGCCGCCCGCGACGGCTGCGTATGTGCCGGTGGCGAGCAGTTCGCGGGCGGCGCGGTCGACGAGGGCGTAGGCGGCCTCGGCGACCGCGCTGCCGAGGCTGACCCGCGCGGCGCCGGCGGCGGCCAGTACGGACACGGGCGGCGCACCGGGACCGGCGAGGATGCCGACGGGGGCGTCGATGCCGGCGGCCAGGGCGCCGACGACGGCCGGGTCGGTCACGCCGGGCACGAAGATGCCGTCGGCGCCCGCCGCGAGGTAGCGGGCGGCACGTTCCAGGGTCTCCCCCAGGTCGCCGGCGCCGCGCAGGAAGGTGTCGGTGCGGGCGTGGACGAACAGCGGCACCCCGGCCTCGTCGGCGGCACGGCGGGCGGCGGCGATGCGGGCGGCCTGGTCGTCCACGTCGCGCAGCGGGGCCGGGCCGCCGTCGTGGGAGTCCTCGATGTTGATGCCGACCGCACCCGCGGTGAGCACCGCCCGCACCGTCTCCGCCACGCCCTCGGGGTCGGCCGCGTAGCCGCCCTCGACGTCGGCGCTGACGGGGACGGAGACGGCCGCGGCGACCCGTGCGGTCAGCTCCAGCGCGAGGCCGCGGTCGACGTGGTCGCCGTCCGCGGTGCCCAGGGTCCAGGAGACCCCGGAACTGGTGGTGGCGACGGCGGCGGCCCCGGCGCGCTCGGCGAGGCGGGCACTGGCGGCGTCCCAGGCGTTGGCGAGCAGCAGCGGGCGGCCGGGGACGTGGAGGGAGCGGAGGAGTCCGGCCTTGGCCTTGAGTTCGTTGATCACGGACCGCAGTCCATCACCGGCCGGGAGCCGGATCCGGCGGATTTCCGACACCTACGTCCCGGGCCGCCCCCGCTCACATCCATGTCGGATTCTCGCTAGCCCCGGCCCGCGCGGCCCACGGATGCTGGGGGATGTGCATGAGGACTTCGAGCGCTGCGTGCGCGCCGTGCAGTCGAAGGACTCCCGTTTCGACGGGTGGTTCTTCACCGCGGTGCTGACCACCCGCATCTACTGCCGGCCCGGCTGCCCCGCGGTGCCGCCGAAGCCGGAGAACATGAGCTTCTACCCGAGCGCGGCCGCCGCCCAGCAGGCAGGCTTCCGCGCCTGCAAGCGCTGCCGTCCCGACGCCGCACCCGGTTCCCCGCAGTGGAACGAGCGGGCGGACCTGGTGGCCCGTGCCATGCGCCTGATCGCTGACGGGGTCGTCGACCGGGACGGCGTGCCCGGGCTCGCGGCACGTCTGGGCTACAGCACACGGCAGGTCGAACGGCAGCTGCGGGCCGAGCTCGGCGCCGGGCCGCTCGCCCTGGCCCGGGCGCAGCGGGCGCAGACGGCCCGCCTGCTGATCGAGACCTCGGCGCTGCCCATGGCCGACGTCGCCTTCGCCGCCGGGTTCAGCAGCATCCGCACCTTCAACGACACCGTGCGCGAGGTCTTCGCGCTCACCCCGAGCGAGCTGCGCGCGCGGGCGGCCCGGGGGCGGCGCTCCGTCCCCGCCCCCGACGTGTCGGGCTCCCTGGCGCTGCGGCTGCCCTTCCGGGCGCCGCTGTGCCCCGGCAACCTCTTCGGGCACCTGGCCGCGACCGCCGTGCCGGGCGTGGAGGAGTGGCGCGAGGGCGCCTACCGCCGCACGCTGCGGCTGCCCCACGGCCACGGAATCGTGGCCCTGCGGCCCGAGCCCGACCACGTCGCCTGCCGGCTCTCCCTCACCGACTGGCGGGACCTGTCGCACGCCATCAGCCGCTGCCGCCGGCTGCTCGACCTGGACGCCGACCCGGTCGCCGTCGACGCGCTGCTCCGCGAGGACCCGCTGCTCGCCCCGTACGTGGACAAGGACCCGGGGCGCCGGGTGCCGCGCACGGTGGACGGGGCGGAGTTCGCGGTGCGCGTGGTCCTCGGGCAGCAGGTGTCCACGGCGGCGGCACGCACGCTTGCCGGCCGGCTGGTGACGGCGCACGGCGAGCCCGTCGCCGACCCCGGGGGCGGGCTGACCCACCTGTTCCCCTCGCCGTGGGCGCTGACGGGCCTGGACCCGCAGTCCCTGGCCATGCCGCGCACCCGGCGGGACACCCTGCGGGCCCTGGTCGCCGCGCTCACCGAAGGGGGCCTCGACCTGGACGTCGGCAGTGACTGGGAGAAGGCACGGCGGCAGCTGGCGGCACTGCCGGGTTTCGGCCCGTGGTCGGTCGAGGCGGTCGCGATGCGGGCGCTCGGCGACCCGGACGCCTTCCCCGCCACCGATTTGGGTGTACGGCTGGCCGCGGAAAAACTGGGCCTCCCGGCCACCCCCGCCGCCCTCGTCCGGCGGGCCGCCGCCTGGCGGCCGTGGCGCGCGTACGCCGTGCAGCACCTGTGGGCCACCGGCGACCACCCCATCAACGTCCTGCCCGCCGACCGAGCCTGAGGAACGATCATGTCCCTTCGCACACGCGCGCTGACCGACAGCCCGGTCGGGCCGCTGACCCTGGTCGCGGCCGACGGCGTCCTGTCCGGTCTCTACATGACCGAGCAGCGCCACCGGCCCCCGGAGGAGTCCTTCGGGGCGCGGCGCGACCCGGACGAGTCCCCGTTCGCGCGGGCCGCCGAACAGCTGGGGGCCTGCTTCACGGGCGGGTTGACGGCTTTCGACCTCCCGCTCGACCTGCGCGGCGCCCCCTTCCAGCAGCGCGTCTGGGCGGGTCTGCGGGCCATCCCGTACGGCACGGTCATGACGTACGGTCAGCTGACGGACAAGCTCGGCAGCCCCGGTGCCTCACGCGCCGTCGGGCTCGCAGGCGGGCGGAACCCGGTCGGCATCATCGTGCCCTGTCACCGGGTGGTCGGGGCCTCC
Source organism: Actinacidiphila sp. bgisy160 (assembly GCF_057707815.1). Lineage (NCBI taxonomy): Bacteria > Bacillati > Actinomycetota > Actinomycetes > Kitasatosporales > Streptomycetaceae > Actinacidiphila > Actinacidiphila sp. bgisy160. Next base: position 83,842 of record NZ_JBYIQW010000021.1, on the reverse strand, counting down.
GGCGACCTCACCGGATACGGGGGCGGGCTGGAGCGCAAGCGGTACCTCCTGGACCTCGAACTCGGGTTGACATCTCATATGTGAGATAGTCTCTCCCCATGGGAGACGACTACCTCGCACGCATCGGCAAGCTCATCCGTGACGCCCGCCAGCACCGGGGGTGGACCCAGTCGCAGCTGGCGGAGGCGCTCGGGACCAGCCAGAGCGCGGTGAACCGCATTGAACGCGGGAACCAGAACATCAGCCTTGAGATGATCGCCCGCATCGGGGAAGCGCTCGACAGCGAGATCGTCTCCCTCGGCTACGCGGGGCCCATGCACCTGCGCGTCGTCGGTGGCCGCCGGCTCTCCGGCTCCATCGACGTCAAGACCAGCAAGAACGCGTGCGTGGCGCTGCTGTGCGCCACGCTGCTGAACTCCGGGCGGACCACCCTGCGCCGCGTCGCGCGGATCGAGGAGGTCTACCGCATCCTGGAGGTGCTCAGCAGCATCGGCGTGCGGACCCGCTGGATCAACGACGGCAACGACCTGGAGATCGTCCCGCCCGCGCGGCTGGATCTGGACGCCATGGACACCGACGCCGCCCGCCGCACCCGCAGCGTGATCATGTTCCTCGGCCCCCTGATGCACCGCACCGACCGCTTCCGCATCCCGTACGCGGGCGGCTGCGACCTCGGCACCCGTACCGTCCAGCCGCACATGACCGCCCTGCGGCACTTCGGGCTGGACGTGACCGCCACCAGCGGGATGTACCACGCCCGGGTCGCCCCCTCGGTGGCCCCGCGGCGGCCCATCGTGCTGACCGAGCGCGGCGACACCGTGACCGAGAACGCGCTCCTGGCGGCCGCCCGGCACGACGGGGTGACCGTCATCCGCAACGCCAGTTCGAACTACATGGTCCAGGACCTGTGCTTCTTCCTGGAGGAGCTGGGCGTCCGGGTGGACGGCATCGGCACCACCACGCTGACCGTGCACGGCGTCACGGAGATCGACCGGGACGTGGACTACGCGCCCTCCGAGGACCCGGTGGAGGCCATGAGCCTGCTGGCCGCGGCCGTGGTCACCGAGTCCGAGCTGACCATCCGCCGGGTGCCGGTGGAGTTCCTGGAGATCGAGCTGGCGGTCCTGGAGGAGATGGGGCTGGACCACGAGCGCTCGGCCGAGTACCCCGCCGACAACGGCCGCACCCGGCTGATCGACCTCACCGTGCGCCCCTCGAAGCTGCGCTCCCCCATCGACAAGATCCACCCCATGCCCTTCCCGGGCCTCAACATCGACAACGTGCCGTTCTTCGCGGCCATCGCCGCAACCGCCCAGGGTTCGACCCTCATCCACGACTGGGTCTACGACAACCGCGCCATCTACCTCACCGAACTGACCCGGCTCGGCGCCAACGTCAAACTGCTGGACCCGCACCGGGTGCTGGTCGAGGGCCCGACCCGCTGGCGCACCGCCGAGATGATGTGCCCGCCGGCCCTGCGGCCCGCCGTGGTGACCCTGCTGGCGATGCTCGCCGCCGAGGGCACCTCGGTGCTGCGGAACGTCTACGTCATCAACCGCGGCTACGAGGAGCTGGCCGAGCGGCTCAACTCCATCGGGGCGCAGATCGAGACGTTCCGCGACATCTGACCCGTCCCGCCCCTCCTGGCCGGGAAACCGGCTACTCCCCCGCAAGGCGGCCGTGATAATCATGCTCCGGGCCGCGGATCATGGCCCTCGGGGGAGGAACGGCCAGGCCAGGAGGGGGTCTTCATGGTGGCGGTCCGACGTGGTCCCGCAGGCGGGACGGTGGACGGTGGCGCGCGACGCGGCTCGGCGTTCTCACTGAGGCGGTGGGCGCCGCGCCCGTCGCCCCGGCTCGACCCGGCTCGGGGAAACCCCGGGCTCGCGACGCTGCGCGCGTCCGCCGCCGCGGCGGACTGGCCCGCGATACGGGAGCGGCTGTCGGCGGTGACCGACGACCGTGAGCGCAGCTGGCTCGTGGCGAACGTCGTGGACGTCGACGGCTGGGAGCGCTGGATGCCCGGCGTCGTCGCGGCCGAGCCCGGCTCCGGGCTCGCCCAGCTGGTGGCGGGCGCCCGCCAGGTGACCTGGGCCTGGGAGGCCAGGACCGGACTGCGCGCCCAGCACGTCTCGCGTGAGCAGTTCCAGGTGTTCCACGAACGCCTGGAGGTGGCCGAGGACCTGCTGTACCGGGCCGCGGAGCTCGAACCCGGGTGGGCCTGCCCCTGGTACTTCCTGCAGATGAGCGGACGGGGGCTGCAGGTCGGCCCGGACATCGCCCGGCTGCGCTTCGAGGCCGCCGTACGGCGCTCCCCGCTGCACCTGGGGGCGCACCAGCAGCAGTTGCAGCAGGTGTGCCGCAAGTGGGGCGGCTCGCACGAGGAGATGCACGCCTTCGCCCGGGAGTCCATGCTCGCCGCCCCCGAGGGCAGCGACCTGGGGGTGCTCGTCGCCATCGCGCACCTCGAGCACTGGGGCGACCTCGACCACGGCGACGACACGGCGTACATGCTGCGCCTGCAGGTGGAGAAGGAACTGCACGAGGCCGCGGACCGCTCCTACCGCAACGCGGGGTACCGGGACGCCCTCGACCCGGTCGCGACGCTCAACGTCTTCGCCATGGCCTTCGCGCTGGCCGGCGAGAAGAAGGCGGCCGCCGAGGCCTTCGCCGCCACCGGTGGCCTCGTCACCGAGTTCCCGTGGCAGTACCTCAACGGCAACGACCCGGCCGCGGCCTACCGCGCCCTGCGGTCCCGCTCGGGGCGTCCCTGACCGTCCCGCACCCCGTTCCCCGTCCGCGCACCGCCCGGAAGGCCCCTTCGGTGTCCCAGTCCCCGTCAGCGCACACGTTCCAGGTCGACCTGCGCGGCCTGGTCGACCTGCTCTCCCACCACCTCTACTCCAGCCCCCGCGTCTACCTTCGGGAGCTGCTGCAGAACGCCGTCGACGCGATCAGCGCCCGGCAGGCGGTCCAGCCGGGCGCACCGGCCAGGATCACCGTGCGGACCGGTGACACGCTCAGCGTCACCGACACCGGTGTCGGGCTGAGCGAGGCCGACGTGCACACCTTCCTCGCCACCATCGGGCGCAGCTCCAAGCGCGCCGCCGACGGGGAGATCGAGGCCGCCCGCGGCGACTTCATCGGCCAGTTCGGCATCGGGCTGCTGGCCTGCTTCGTGGTTGCCGACGAGATCACGGTCGTCAGCCGCTCGGCCATCGCCCCCGGCGCCCCCGCCGTCGAATGGCGCGGACGCTCCGACGGCAGCTACACCATCCGCACGCTTCCCGCCGACGCGCTGCCCGAGCCCGGCACGCGCGTGACGCTGACCCCGCGCGCGGACGCCCGCGAGTGGACGGAGCCAGACCGGGTGGCGTCGCTGGCCCGGCACTACGGCAGCCTGCTGCGGCACGAGGTCACCGTGGCCGACCCGCGCGGCGGGACCACCCGGATCAACGAGACCCCGCCGTGGGAGCGCCGCCACGGCTCCCCGCTGGCCCGCGCCGAGGCGCTCTCCGAGCACTGCCGCGCGACGTTCGGCTTCACCCCGCTCGACACCATCGACCTCGACCTGCCCGTCGCCGGGCTGCGCGGCGTGGCCTACGTGCTGCCGACCGCCGTCAACCCGTCGGAGCGGGCCGGGCACCGGGTGCACCTGAAGGGCATGCTGCTCTCGGACCGGGCCGCCGAACTCCTCCCGGAGTGGGCGTTCTTCGTCCGCTGCGTCGTGGACGTCACCAGCCTGCGCCCGACGGCCTCCCGCGAGGCGCTGTACGAGGACGAGACGCTGGCGGCCGTCCGCGACGCCCTCGGCGCCCGCATCCGCGACTGGCTGACCGGGCTCGCCGCCAGCGACCCGGTGCTCCTTCAGCGCTTCATCGACAGTCACCATCTCGCCGTCAAGGCGCTGGCCCGCTACGACGACGCGCTGCTGCGGATGCTGCTGCCATGGCTGCCCTTCGAGACCACGGACGGCAACGTCACGCTGGAGGAGTTCGCCCGCGCCCACCCCACGGTGCTGGTCACCCGCAGCGTCGACGAGTTCCGGCAGGTCGCCCCGATCGCGGCGGCGGCCGGCCTCGGCGTCGTCAACGGCGGCTACACCTACGACCGGGACCTGGTGCACCGGCTGCCGGAGATCCGTCCCGGCACCACGGTCACCGACCTGGACCCGGCCACCGTCACCGCGCACCTCGACCCCGTCGACTCGGCCGCCGAACTCGCCGCCGGCTCCTTCCTCGCGGTCGCCCGCGAGGTCGTCGGCCAGTACGACTGCGACGTGGTGCTGCGCGCCTTCCAGCCGGTCACCGCACCCGCGCTGCTCCTGGACAACCGCGAGGCACGCCACGAGCGCACCCGGGCGGGCCTCGCGGAGAGCAGCGACGGGCTGTGGGCGGACATCCTCGGCTCGCTGCGCACGCAGGCGCCGCGGGCCCAGCTCGTCCTCAACCACCTCAACCCGCTGGTGCGCCGGGCCGCCACCGTCACCGAGCGCGGGCTGGCCCTCACCACGGCCGAGGCCCTGTACGGGCAGGCGCTGCTGCTCACCCGGCGGCCGCTGAAGTCCTCGGAGAGCGCGCTGCTCAACCGGGCCTTCATCGGCCTGCTCACCCACGCCATGCACGACCAGGACACCCCCGGGTCCGGGCCGGACGCCAAGGAGCACTGATGCTGGACACCCCCGAGGCCGTGTTCGAGGCGCTCCGCGAGAACAACGAGCGCCCCTACGGAACGCCCCGCGCCGTGATCGCCGAGGAACTGGCCGAGGCGGCCGAGCAGTTCGAGGAGAAGGACGTCCTGGTGACGGCACTGCTCGAACTCATGTCGGCGTACGAGTACGCCGCCGAGCACCGCAAGTCGCCGGTCGTCTTCGCCCGGATCCTGAAGCTGTGGGAGGAGGTGCCGGACTCCTTCAGCGAGTGGGAGGCCCGCCAGGTGCTGTGGCGCCACAAGTGGGTGACGACCTCCCTGCTCCAGGTGCCGGACGTCCCGCTGGCGACGGTCCACGCCTGGGTCGGCCAGATGGGCGAGCGCTACCGCGCGGCCGGTGAGGGACTGCAGCCGGTGGCGGCCATGCGGCACCGGATCGCCGCCCACACCGGCGCGGACCGCGGGACGGCCTGGGACCTGTGGGTCACCCGGCGCCGGGAACAGCTCAGCGACTGCCTGGCCTGCGAGACCCGGCACCAGGGGCTGCACCATCTCGCGGCGGGCGACGACGAGCGGGCCCTGCGGACCTGGGAGCCGGTCCTGAGCGGCCTCCAGAGTTGCGAGGAGGAGCCCTGGGTCACCCAGGCCCACGCCCTGCTGCCGTTGCTGCGCCTCGGCCGCACCGACGAGGCCCGCTCCCACCACCTGACCGGTTACCGGCACGTCCGGGGGCGCGTCGGCATGGCCGAGGAGACCGGACTGCACGTGGAGTTCTGCGCGCTGTCCGGCAACGAGGGCCGGGCGCTGGAGATCCTCGCCGAGAACCGCGCCCTGTTCGACACCACGGGCGCGCCGCTGTCGCTGCTCGGTTTCCTAACCGGCGTCCAGGTCCTCACCCGGCGCCTGGTCGACGAAGGGTACGACACGACCCCCGTCGCCGGACCACTGGGGCGCGCCTGGACGGCGAAGGAGCTGCTGGACCACGTGCGCGAGGAGGGCGACGCCCTGGCGGCGGCGTTCGACCGGCGCAACGGCACCGGCGCGGTCGGCGAGCGCCGCCGGGCCCGGCTCGAGCGGCGCCCGCCGCTCGCCGAGCCGTTGCGGCTCGGTCTGCGTACCGCGGCCGTGCCCGCCCCGGCGGCCGGACCCGTGGTGGCGGGACCGCCCGTGGCCGCGCCCGCGCGGGAGGTGCCCGAGGACTTCGTCGAACTGGTGGAGAAGGCCCGCGAGATGGGGGACGCGGGCCGACCCGGCGACGAGGAGCTGTGGCGCCGCGTCGCCGAGCGCGCCGGGGCCGAGGGCCATGTCCACGACCCCCGGCTGGGCCCGGAGGAGCGGCTGCGGGGCGAACTGGCCGAGCACCGCGCCTTCACGGCCATGGAGGACGAGGACCGGGCCGCGGCCAGGGCCGCGCTGGCCGAGGCACGGGAGCTGTTCGCCCTGGCCGGCATGCCCGAGCGCGTGCTGACCTCCCGAGCCCGGCTGGCCTCGGTGGGCGTGGAGCCCGGCCCGGAGGCCGCCGAGGGCCGGGCGGAGCTGGACGCGGTGCTGACCGAGGCCCGCGCCCTGCTGGACGAGGGCTCCGCCGGGGTCGTGCGCGCCTACTTCGTCGTACTGCAGTGCCGTGCCTTCCTGGCACACACCGAGGCGGCGGCCGCGCTGCCCGACGTCCCCACGGAGCTGCGCGAGCGCTTCGACGCCGCCGTGGCCGAGGCCGTCGCCGAGTCGGAGCGGCTCGGCGCCCCTGAGCGCATGGTCAACACCCGTGTGTACGCGGCGGATCTCGCGGCGCGCTCGGGGGACCTGGACCGGGCCGAGCAGGAGTTGCGGAGTGTGCTGCGGATCGTGGAGGCGGCGGGGACGCCCTGGCGGGCCACGCGCCCGCGGGGGTTGCTCGGCCAGGTGCTGCTGCAGCAGCACCGCCCTCAGGAGGCCATGGAGCAGTTCCACGGCGCGCTCGCCTCGGCCGGCGCCCACGGCGACACGGCGTTCCCGGTGGCGCGCACCCACGCGCTGCTCGGCCACGCCGCCGGCCACGCGGGCGACCTGAGCGCCGCCGTACGTCACCTGTCCGACGCGGCGGCGCGGCTGGATCGCGAGGGCGACGCCCCCGGCGCCGCCGAGCTGCGGGTGGAGCTGGCGGACGTGCTCGCCCGCGCCGACCGCCAGGCGGACGCCGTCGCCGTGCTGGAGTCGCTGGTCCACGACGAGGCCGCGGCCGGCATGGACGAACGCGCCCTCGCCCAGGCCCGGCTGCTGCTGGCACGGGGCCTGCGGGACCTGGAGGAGCACCGCGCGAGCGCCGAGCAGTTCCTGCTGCTGGCCGACGCCGTCGAGCCGTGGGAAGAGCAGTTCACACACACGCTCGTCGCCTCGGAGGCCGCCGTCGCCCTGCTGACGGCCGGCCGCGAGGAGGCGGCGCGCTCCGCGTACGGCCGGGCCGTCGCCTCGCACGCCAAGGGGCCCAACCCGCACGCCGTCGCGGAGATGATGCGGGACTTCGCGGGGTACGTCGTGTCGGCCGAGGGCGCCGGGGGCCTGGACAGGGCCCTGGGCCATCTGCGCGAGGCCGACGAGGTGCTGGCGGCCGTGCCCGCGGACGACGAGGACATCGCCCTCTGGTACGAGACCGGCGCCACGCACTACCAGCGCGGCCGGGCTTACGCCGGCGCCGAGCGCTTCCCCGAGGCGCTCGCCGAGCTGGAGCGGGCCATCGCCGCCCACGAGGAGGGCGGGCCCCGGGGCGAGGCGCCGCGCGCCGAAGCCGTCCGGATCGCCGCCCTGGTCGAGGCGAACGGCCTGGACCGGCCGGAAGCGGCGCTGGCGCGGCTCGGTCCCGCGATCAACCGGTGCCGGGCGGCGGGGCTCGACCAGGCGGCCGCGATCCTCTCCCGGGTCAGGGACGAGGTGTCGTCCCGCCGCCGGGGCTGACACCCGTGGTACGAACGTGCCGACCGCCCTCGGCGCCCGTTCCCCGCGGATCCGGGGCACGAGGTGTCGATCCGGGCGGTCGCCCTTCGTGCAGAGGGGTGGAACGCCGGCGAAGGGCCGGCCCGGACCGCGAGGACGACCGACATGAAGCACTACCTGCTCAGCGTGTACCAGCCCGGGGGAACCCCGCCACCGCCCGAGGTCCTCGCCCGGATCATGGCGGACCTCGACGTCCTCAACCAGGACATGAAGGAGGCCGGGGCCTGGGTCTTCGGCGCGGGCCTGAACGCCCCGGACACGGCCACCGTGCTGCGGGCGCAGGGCGACGAGGTGCTCGTCACCGACGGACCGTTCGCGCAGAGCGAGGAGTACCTCGGCGGCTTCACGATCGTGAAGGCGGCCGACCTCGACGCCGCGCTGGAGTGGGGCAGCAGGCTGTCCCGGGTGACCACGCTGCCCATCGAGGTCCGGCCCTTCGCGCACGAGGTCGAGGACTGACGGGCGGCGTGCCGGAGCCGCCGCGAAGCGTCGCGGACATCCTGACGGCTGCCCACCGCCCCGGGCGGCCCTCGCCGCCCACCGCCCCGGCGATCGCGGCCGTCAGACCCGGACGCCGGCCGGGGCCGCTCGTCAGGGGCCGCTCGTCAGGGGCGGCGGGACGGCGGCCACTGCCGACGTGCCGGGCCATGCCCCGCACCCTGGGTACCTCCTGACGCCCGCCCGCTCAGGTGAGCACGGCGAGGCCGTCGAGTTCGACCAAGGCCTCCTCGTCCCACAGGCGGGTGATGCCGATGACCGCCATCGCCGGGTAGTCGCGGCCGGCCAGGGCGCGCCAGATGCGGCCGAGTTCGGGCGCGTGTTCGCGGTAGGCGGCGACGTCGGTGGTGTGGACGGTGAGGCGTGCGAGGTCGGCGGGGGTGCCACCGGCCGCCTGGAGGGCGGTGAGCAGGTTGATCAGCGCGTGCTCGAACTGGGCGGGGAGCGTGTCCCCGACGACCTTGCCCGCGGAGTCCAGCGCGGTCTGACCCGCGAGGAGGACGAGGGTCCGGCCGGTGGCGGTGACGGCGTGGCTGAAGCCGGTCGGCGGGGAGAGCTCCGGCGGGTTGATCCGGTTGAGGGTCATGCGAACAGCTCCTTGGCGATGATCGACCGCTGGACTTCGGTGGCCCCTTCGTAGATACGCGGTGCGCGCACCTCGCGGTAGAGGTGCTCCAGGAGGTGGCCGCGCTCCAGCGCGCGGGCCCCGTGGATCTGGACGGCGGCGTCGACGGCGTACTGGGCGGTCTCGGTGGCGAAGAGCTTGGCCATGGCGGAGCTGCGGGCGGTGCCGGACGAACCGGAGTCGTAGGCCTCGGCGGCGGCGTAGACCAGCAGGCGCGCGGCCTCGGTGCGGGTGGCCATCTCGGCGAGGGTATGGGCGACGGCCTGGAGCTCCTTCAAGGGCGCGCCGAAAGCAGTGCGGGAGGCGGCGTGTGCGGTGGCCGCGTCGAGCGCGGCCTGCGCCATGCCGACGGCGAACGCACCGACGCTGGGCCGGAAGCGGTTGAGGGTGGTCATGGCGACCCGGAAGCCCCGGTCGACCTCGCCTATCACGTCCTGCTCCCCGACCGGTACGGCGTCGAAGCGCAGCCGCCCGATGGGGTGGGGGGAGAGCATGTCGAGGTGTTCGCCAGTGAGCCCCGGGCGGTCGGCCGGGACCGCGAAAGCGGTGACGCCGCGAGCCCCGGCGCCAGGGGTGGTCCGGGCGAAGACGGTGTAGACGTCGGCCTCGGGGGCGTTGGAGATCCAGCACTTCTCGCCGGTGAGCCGCCAGCCGCCCTCCGGCGCGGGTTCCGCGGCCAGTTCGAGGGCGGCGGCGTCGGAGCCGGCGCCGGGCTCGGTGAGCGCGAAGGCCGCGACGGCCTCCCCGGAGACGATCCGCGGGATCCAGCGGGCGGCCAGTTCCGGGGAGTCCAGCAGCGGATGGGCGCCCAGCCCCTGGAGGGCGAGCGCTGTCTCGGCCTCGGTGCACTCGCGGGCCAGGGACTCCCGCAGCAGGCACAGCTCCAGGGCGGTGCCGGGGAAGAGGCGGGACAGCAGGCCGAGTTCGCCGAGGGCGGCGAGCAGGGGCCGGTTGACCCGCCCGGGTTCGCCGGACCCCGCCAGCGGGCGAAGCCGTTCGGCGGCCCAATCACGGACCTGCGCACACCACTTGAGCTGTTCCGGGTCGAGCGCGAACGATGCCACGCGGCACCTCCCGTATCGCGTACCGTTGACTGCCGTCACAAACACGTTACGCTGAATCCGTCCGCAACCAGGGGCCAACGAGGGGCGAACCCGCCATGGACCTGCTGCCGTCAGCACACGTGGACACTTTCCCGCGGGACAACCTCCCGCCGCGTGACCAGTGGCCCGTCCTGACCCAAGACCTCCCCGAGCTGGCCTATCCCGGCCGGCTCAACTGCGGCACCGAGCTCCTCGCCGCCGGCCTGCCCGAGGCGCCCTGCCTGCGGATGCCGGGCGGTGAGGTCTGGTCGTACGCGGACCTGCGCGCCGCCTCCGACCGCATCGCGCACGTGCTGACCGAGGACCTCGGGGTGGTGCCCGGCAACCGCGTGCTGCTGCGTGGTCCCACCACGCCGTGGCTGGTGGCGTGCTGGTTCGCCGTCATGAAGGCGGGCGCGGTGGCAGTGACCGTGCTCGCGGCGCACCGCCCGCACGAACTGGCGACGATCTGCGAGATCGCCGCCGTCCGGCACGCGTTGTGCGACATCCGCGCGCTCGACGACCTCGCCAAGTGCGAGGCGCCGGGACTGCGCATCGCCACGTACGGCGGTGAGGCGCCGGACGACCTGCTGCGGCTCGCGGCCGGCCGGCCGGGCTCCTTCGCCGCCGTGGAGACCTCGTCCGACGACGTCGCGCTGATCGCCTTCACCTCCGGGACGACCGGGCGGCCCAAGGGCTGCATGCACTTCCACCGGGACGTGCTGGCGATCGCCGACACCTTCTCCGCGCACATACTGCGACCCACCGCAGAGGACGTGTTCGCCGGCAGCCCGCCGCTGGGGTTCACCTTCGGGCTGGGCGGCCTGGTCGTCTTCCCGCTGCGCGTGGGGGCGTCGGCGCTGCTGCTGGAGCAGGCCGGTCCCGAGCAGCTCGCCCGCGCGGTCGCGGAGCACGGGGTGACCGTGCTGTTCACCGCGCCCACCGCCTACCGGGCGATACTCGCCTCGCACGGCTCGCGCGACCTGTCCTCGCTGCGGCGCTGCGTGTCCGCGGGCGAGAACCTGCCCGAGGCCACCTGGCACGCCTGGTACGAGTCGACGGGGCTGCGGATCATCAACGGCATAGGGGCCACGGAGCTGCTGCACATCTTCATCTCGGCCGCCGACGGCATGATCCGGCCGGGTACCACGGGCCTGCCGGTGCCGGGCTACCAGGCCAGGGTCGTCGACCCCGCGACGCTGTCCCCCGTCCCGGACGGCGAACCGGGACTGCTCGCGGTGCGCGGCCCGACGGGCTGCCGCTATCTGGCGGACGAGCGGCAGCGGGAGTACGTGCGGGGCGGCTGGAACATCACCGGCGACACGTACGTGCGCGAGCCGGACGGCTACTTCCGCTACGTGGCCCGCGCCGACGACATGATCATCTCGTCCGGGTACAACATCGCGGGCCCCGAGGTCGAGGAGGCGCTGCTGCGCCACCCCGACGTACGGGAGGCCGCGGTCATCGGGGTGCCGGACGACCAGCGCGGCCAGATCGTCCGGGCATTCGTCGTACTGCGGGACGGCCCGCCGCGCGACGAGCACACGGTCGAGGCGCTGCGCGCCTTCACCCGGGAGGAGATCGCCGGCTACAAGTGCCCGCGCGAGATCGTCTTCCTCGACGCCCTGCCCCGCACGCCCACCGGGAAACTGCAGCGCTTCCGGCTGCGCGACCTACAGTGATCGCGTGACCGAGCACACCCCCAGTTCGCTGATCCTGACCTTCTTCGGCGCCTACGGCCGGGCCGACGCCTGGGACGGGCGGATACCCGTCGCCGGGCTGATCCGGCTGATGGGCGCGGTGGACGTGGACCCACAGTCGGTGCGCTCGGCGGTCTCCCGGCTCAAGCGCCGCGGCCTGCTGGAGCCGGACCGCGTCGACGGCGCCGCGGGCTACGCCCTGTCCGAGGACGCCCGCCAGCTGCTCGCCGACGGCGACCGGCGCATCTACGGTCACCCGGCCGGCGGAGCGGGGGACCAGGAGTGGGTGCTCGCGGTCTTCTCCGTCCCGGAGAGCGAGCGCCACAAGCGGCACCTGCTCCGCTCCCGCCTGGCCCGCCTGGGCTTCGGCACCGCCGCGCCGGGCGTGTGGATCGCGCCCGCCCGCCTCCACGAGGAGGCCCTGCACACCCTGCGCCGGCTCGGCCTCGACCGTTACGTGGACCTCTTCACCGGCACCCACCTCGGCTTCGAGCCGACGGCCACGGCCGTGCGCCGCTGGTGGGACCTCGACGCCGTCGCCAAGCGCCACCACGCCTTCCTCGACGCCCACCAGCCGGTCCTGCGCTCCTGGGGCGCCCGGGCGGCGACCCCGCCGCAGGAGGCCTTCGCGGACTACCTGCGCGCCCTCGATTCCTGGCGCCGCCTCCCCTACGCCGACCCGGGCCTGCCGCCCGCCCTCCTCCCTCCCGACTGGCCCGGCGGCCGCGCGGCAGCGGTCTTCGAGGGCCTGCACGCGCGGCTGCACGACGCGGGAGCGGAGTTCGCGCGGTCAGCCGATCGCATGACGTGACCGGCCCCCGCGGTTGATCGTTGGCAGGACGCACGCCCACGCCGCCCGGCGGGGCATAACCTGACCACGTCGGAGCGGAACCATGACGATCGAGGAGGTACGCGAGATGGCACTGCCCGCGACCGAACGCTCGGGCTCCGGCGGCGACGCGGTGCTCGCCGCCTTCCTCGACCTCACGGTCCCCGAGGGGTACCGCGCCGAGCTGATCGAGGGGGAGATCGTCGTGACCCCGCCGCCCGACGGAGACCACGAGGACGCGGTCGGCGAGCTGCTGTGGCAGATCGCCAGGAAGTCCGCCACAGAGCTGTACGGCGTGGGGACGAAGGGGCTGATCACCCCGCTCGGCCGATTCGTCCCCGACGCGTCCGTCGCCCCCCGCGGCTTCTTCCGCGGTCTCGACGCGTGGGCGGACCCGGACGGCGTGGTCATGACCGTCGAAGTGACGTCGATCCGGCCCGACAAGGACCGCGGCCCGAAGCGACGCGGCTACGCTGCTGCCGGCATCCCCTTCTACCTGCTGGTGGACCGCACCGAGGGCACCGTGACCCTGTACAGCGAGCCGGACGCCGAGGACTACCGCCAGGACGTCCGGGTGCTGTTCGGCAAGGAGCTCGAGCTCCCCGAGCCCTTCGCGTTCGCCCTCGACACCTCCCTCTTCGGCTGACCCGGAGCCGGCCGTCCCTCACACGTCCAGCGTCAGCCGGGGCCGGGGGGCGTCCGTGCGGCCCGTGGGCGGGCGGCGGCTGCCCGCCTGGTACGGGAGGGGCCAGGGGGCGCCGGCGCCGGAGTAGCCCTGTTCGGCGGCGGCGTGCAGCGTCCAGTTGGGGTCGTAGAGGTGGGGGCGGGCGAGCGCGCACAGGTCGGCGCGGCCGGCCAGGAGCAGGGAGTTGACGTCGTCCCAGGAGGAGATTGCGCCGACCGCGATGACGGGCACGCCGAGTTCGTTGCGAATCCGGTCGGCGTAGGGGGTCTGGTAGGAGCGGCCGTAGTCGGGGACCTCGTCGGGGACGACCTGGCCGGTGGAGACGTCGATGGCGTCGGCGCCGTGGGCGACGAAGGCCCGGGCGATCTCGACGGCGTCGTCGGCGGTCGTGCCGCCCTCGGCCCAGTCGGTGGCGGAGATGCGGACGGTCATCGGGCGGTCGGCGGGCCAGACCTCGCGGACGGCGTCGAAGACCTCCAGCGGGAAGCGCAGCCGTCCGGCCAGGTCGCGGCCGTAGGCGTCGGTGCGCCGGTTGGTGAGCGGGGAGAGGAAGGACGACAGCAGGTAGCCGTGGGCGCAGTGCAGTTCCAGCAGGTCGAACCCGGCGCGGGCGCCGCGCGCGGCGGAGGCGGCGAACTGCTCGCGGATCGCGGCCAGTCCGGCGGCGTCCAGGGCGTGCGGGACCTGACTGACTTGGGGGTGGTACGGCAGCGGGGAGGGGGCGGCGAGCGGCCAGTTGCCCTCCGGGAGCGGCTGGTCGATGCCCTGCCACATCAGCCGTGTGGAGCCCTTGCGGCCGCTGTGGCCGAGCTGGAGACCGATCGCGGGGCCGGGCCGGGCGTGCACGAAGTCGGTGACCCGGCGCCAGGCCGCCTCGTGCCCGTCGTTCCACAGGCCGGCGCAGCCGGGGGTGATGCGGCCCTCGGGGCTGACACAGACCATCTCGGTCATGACCAGGCCGGCGCCGCCGAGGGCCCGGGCGCCGAGGTGGACGAGGTGGAAGTCGCCAGGGGTGCCGTCGGTGGCGGAGTACATGTCCATCGGCGAGACGACGACCCGGTTGCGCAGGGTCAGCCCGCGCAGGGTGAAGGGGGTGAACATCGGCGGGATGTCCGGCTCGGTGCCGAACTCCCGCTCCACGGAGGCGGTGAAGTCCGCGTCGCGCAGCCGCAGGTTGTCGTGGGTGACGCGGCGACTGCGGGTGAGCAGGTTGAAGGCGAACTGCCGGGGCGGCTGGGCGGTGTACTGCTCCAGGTGCTCGAACCACTCCAGGCTGGCCCGCGCGGCGCGCTGCGTGCTGGCGACCACGGGCTTGCGCTCGGCCTCGTACGCGGCCAGCGCCTCGGGGACGCCGGGCTGCTCGTGCAGGCAGGCGGCGAGGGCGAGGGCGTCCTCCATGGCGAGCTTGGTACCGGAGCCGATGGAGAAGTGCGCGGTGTGGGCGGCGTCGCCGAGGAGGACGATGTTCCTGTGCCGCCAGCGCTCGTTGACCACGGTGGTGAAGGCGATCCACCGGGAGCGGTTGCCGCGCAGGCCGTGGCCGTGCAGGGCGTCGGCGAAGATCTTCTCGCAGCGGGCGATCGACTCGGCCTCGTCCAGCCGGTCCAGTCCGGCGCGCCGCCAGACGTCCTCGTGCATCTCGACGATGAAGGTGCTCTCGTCCGGCCGGAACGGATAGCCGTGGGCCTGCATCACGCCGTGCTCGGTCTCGGCGATCTCGAAGCGGAAGGCGTCCAGGACGCGGTCGGTGGCGAGCCAGATGTAGCGGCAGCGGTGCCCGGTGAGGGTGGGCCGGAAGACGTCGGCGTGGGCACCGCGCGTGGCGCTGCCCGCGCCGTCGGCGGCGATGACGAGGTCGTGGTCGCGGGCCAGCCGCTCGGCGGCAGGGGCGAGTTCGCGGGTGCGGACGGTCACCCCCAGGTCGCGGCAGCGGTCGTGGAGGATCGCCAGCAGCGTGCGCCGGTCCACCGCGGCGAAGCCGTGGCCGCCGGAGGTGACGGCACGGCCGCGGTGGTGCACGTCGATGTCGTCCCAGCGGATGAACTCCCGTTCCAGGGCGCGGAAGACCACCGGGTCGGCGTGCTCGATGCCGCCGAGCGTCTCGTCGGAGAGCACGACGCCGAAGCCGAAGGTGTCCTCGGGCGAGCCGCGCTCCCAGACGGTGATGTCCCGTTCCGGGTGGAGGCGTTTGAGCAGCGCGGCCACGTAGAGCCCGCCGGGGCCGCCGCCGATGATGGCCACCCGCACGGCTAGCGGCCCTTCCAGTTGGGGCTGCGCTTCCCGGTGAACGCGGCGTGGAACTCGGCGTAGTCCTCACTGGTCATCAGGAGGGCCTGGGTCGCGGCGTCCATCTCGACGGCGGCGCCGAGCGGCATGTCGAGCTCCGCGGTGAGCAGTGCTTTGGTCTGGGCGTACGCCAGCGCGGGGCCGGCGGCCAGCCGCTTGGCGAGGGCGGCGGCGCTCGCGTCCGCCTGCCCGTCGTCGACGAGCTCGCTGACCAGGCCGATACGGTCGGCCTCCGCGGCGCCTACGGTGTCGCCGAGCATCAGCAGCCGGGTGGCGTGGCCGAGGCCGACCACGCGCGGCAGCAGATAGGCGGCGCCCATGTCGGCGCCCGCGAGGCCGACCTTGGTGAAGAGGAAGGCGAAGCGGGCGGAGCGTTCGACGATCCGGAAGTCGGAGGCGAGGGCGATGACGGAACCGGCTCCGGCCGCGACGCCGTGGATGGCCGTGATGACGGGGAAGGGGGCCTCGCGGATGGCGCGGACGACCTGTCCGGTCATGCGGGTGAAGTCCAGGAGCTGTCCGGCGCCCATGGCGAGGGTGGCACCGATGATCTCGTCGACGTCCCCTCCGGAGCAGAAGCCGCGACCGGCCCCGGCCAGCACCAGCACCCGGGTGTCGCCGTGGTGCGGCAGCTCGGTGAGCAGGTCGCGCAGGTCGGCGTAGGCACCGAAGGTGAGCGCGTTGAGCTTGTCGGGGCGGTCGAGGGTGACGGTGACGACACCGTCGGCGTGCTCGACCCGCAGGTGCCGCCATTCCTCGGTACGGCCTGCGGAGCCTCGGTAGGGGCTCATGGGCACGTCCTCCTTCGCGGGGGGAGGCAGGCTTGCCAACACCGCGAAGTTATCACTCCTTCGTGACCGCCGTCACGAGTGCGCGATACGCGAGGCGCCTCACGCGCCTCCCAGCGTGGCGACGAGGACGGCCTTGATGGTGTGCATCCGGTTCTCGGCCTGGTCGAAGACGATGGAGTGCGCCGACTCGAAGACCTCGTCGGTGACCTCCAGGGAGGTCAGTCCGTGCCGTTCGTGGATCTCCCGGGCCAGGGTGGTGCCGAGGTCGTGGAAGGCGGGCAGGCAGTGCATGAACTTCGCGTCGGGACGCCCGGTGGCCCGCAGCACGTCCATGGTCACGGCGTACGGCTTGAGCAGTGCGACGCGCTCGTCCCACACCTCGGCGGGTTCGCCCATCGACACCCAGACGTCGGTGTGGACGAACTCCGCGCCGGCGACGCCCTCGGTGACGTCCTCGGTCAGGGTGACGCGGGCGCCGGTGGTCTCCGCGAGGCGCCGCGCCCGGGTGACGACCAAGTCGTCCGGCCACAGCTTCCGCGGGGCGACGATGCGCACGTCCATGCCGAGGAGGGCGCCGGTGACCAGCAGCGAGTTGCCCATGTTGGAGCGGGCGTCGCCGAGGTAGGCGTAGGCGGTCCGCTCCAGCGGGGAGCGGGAGTGCTCGGTCATGGTGAGGACGTCGGCGAGCATCTGGGTCGGGTGCCACTGGTCGGTGAGGCCGTTCCACACCGGCACCCCGGCGTGGGCGGCCAGCTCCTCGACGACCTCCTGGCCCGTGCCGCGGTACTCGATGCCGTCGAACATCCGGCCGAGCACGCGGGCGGTGTCCTTCACCGACTCCTTGTGGCCGAGCTGGGAGCCGGCCGGGTCCAGGTAGGTCGTGGACGCGCCCTGGTCGGCCGCGGCGACCTCGAAGGCACAGCGGGTGCGGGTGGAGGTCTTGGCGAAGATCAGGGCGATGTTCCTGCCGCCGAGCCGCCGCACCTCGGTGCCCGCCTTCTTGGCCGCCTTCAGCTCGGCGGCCAGCTCCACCAGCCCGCGGAACTCCTCGGGGGCGAAGTCCAGCTCCTTGAGGAAGTGACGGCCCGTGAGGTCGATGGCCATGGGGGCTCCTAGGTCGGGGTCGGCCGGGTGCCGAACATGAGTGCGCCGGGACCATGGAAGTCTATACGAACACTCGCATCCTTATACAGCCGCCCCACGGACCGCCTCCCGTCAGACCGGGTCCCGCTCGATGGGGCAGCTCATGCAGCGCGGGCCGCCGCGGCCGCGCCCCAGTTCGCTCCCGGGAATCTCTATGACCTCGATGCCGCGCTTGCGCAGGAAGGTGTTGGTGGTGACGTTGCGCTCATAGGCCAGGACGACGCCCGGCTCCAGCGCGAGCACGTTGCACCCGTCGTCCCACTGCTCGCGCTCGGCGGAGTGGACGTCCTGGGTCGCGGTGAGCACGCGGATGTCGTCGAGACCGAGGGCCGCCGCGATCGCCCGGTGCATGTGCTCCGGCGGGTGGTCGGTGACCTTCAGGTCGCGCTCCCCCGCGCCGGGCTCGATGGTGTACGAGCGGAGCATGCCCAGGCCCGCGTACTTGGTGAAGGTGTCGCCGTCGACCATGGTCATCACGGTGTCCAGGTGCATGAAGGCACGCCGCTTGGGCATGTCCAAGGCCACGATCGTGGTGGCCGACCCGGCGTTGAACAGGCGCTGGGCCAGCATCTCCACCGCCTGCGGGGTCGTGCGCTCGCTCATGCCGATGAGCACGGCGCCGTTGCCGATCACCAGGACGTCGCCGCCCTCGATGGTGGAGGGGTAGGCCGCCTGGCCCTCGGACCACACGTGGAAGGACCCGCCCGCGAAGAGGGGGTGGTGGCGGTAGATCGCCTCGTAGTGGATCGTCTCGTGCCAGCGGGCCGGCCAGCGCATCGCGTTGATGCTGACCCCGTCGTAGACCCAGGCCGAGGTGTCCCGGGTGAAGATGTGGTTGGGCAGCGGGTTGAGCAGGAAGTCGTCCAGGTCCATCACGTGGAAGCGGACCGAGGTCGGCTCGGCGAAGCGGGCCAGGAACTCCCGCTTGGTCACGCCGCCGACCAGGGCCTCGGCCAGCTCGGATGCGGACAGCTCGTCGAAGGCGGCGCGCAGGTGGTCGGTGACCACCGGCCCGTACTCCTTCTCGTGGAAGACCCGGTCCAGCACCATGCGCCGGGCCTCGGGCAGGCCCAGCGTCTCCCGCAGCAGGTCGCCGAAGAGGTGCACGGCCACGCCCCGGTCGCGCAGCACGTCGGCGAAGCCGTCGTGCTCGGCGCGGGCCCGGCGCACCCACAGGACGTCGTCGAAGAGCAGGGCGTCCTTGTTCGACGGCGTGAGCCTTTTCAGCTCCAGGTCGGGGCGGTGGAGGATGACGCGGTGCAGCCGCCCTGCCTCGGAGTCCACATGGAATGCCATGGAGCTAGACATTCCCACTTGGCAAGGGTTTACCGCCAGGGAGGGGCGGGCAACCGGGTGCCCGCCCCTCACCCGTCACAGCCGGGGGTCCACCGGCTCGGACTCCAGGGCCAGGACGGCGAAGACCGCCTCGTGCACGCGCCACAGGGGCTCGCCCGCGGCCAGCCGGTCCAGCGCCTCCAGGCCCAGCGCGTACTCGCGCAGCGCGAGCGAGCGCTTGTGGCCCAGGGCCCGGGAGCGGAGCCCGAGCAGCTGGTCGGGCCGGGTGTACTCCGGGCCGTAGATGATCCGCAGATACTCCCGGCCGCGGCACTTGACGCCGGGCTGGACCAGGCGGTTGCCGTTCTCGGTGCGCACCAGGGCCTGGAGCGGCTTGACCACCATGCCCTCGCCGCCGGCCTCGGTCAGTTCCAGCCACCACCGCGTACCGGCGGCAACCGACTCCTCGTCTCGGGTGTCGACCAGCAGCCGGCGGGTCTCCTGGAGCAGACCCGTCGGGTCGCCGGCGACCAGGCGGTCGATGAGCCCCAGCTGCTCGTCGTGCGGGAGCGCGGCGAGACTGCGGCCCTCGGCGGCCAGGATCTGGAAGGGCGCGAGACGCACCCCGTCCAGGCCCTCGGTCGTCCAGCAGTAGCGCCGGTACGCCTCGGTGAAGGCGGCGGCGTCCGCGGACCGGCCGCGCTGCCGCTCCAGCAGGGCCGCCACGTCGGTGCCGCGCGCGGCGGCGGACTCCAGGGCGGCGAGCGCGCCCGGGAAGACCGCGCCGGAGGCGGCACCCACCGCGGCGTACTGCTTGCGCAGCAACCCGGAGGCCTTCAGTGACCAGGGCAGCAGCTCGGCGTCGAGCAGCAGCCAGTCCGTGCCGAGTTCCTCCCACAGGCCGGCGGCGGTGACGGAGGCCCGCAGCCGGCCGAGGACCTGCTCGGTGACGGCCGGATCGTCGAAGAACGGACGGCCCGTGCGGGTGTGCAGGGCGCCCGTCACACCGCCGGCCACCCCGAAGCGCTCGGCGGCCGTCTCCGCGTCGCGGCATACCAGCGCCACCGCGCGCGATCCCATGTGCTTCTCCTCGCAGAGCACCTGGCCGATGCCGTCCGCCCGGTAGGCGGCGAACGCCTCGTGCGGGTGCTCCAGGTAGCCCTCCAGCTGCGAGGTCGCGCACGGCGACATCGTCGGCGGCAGGTACATCAGCAGCCGCGGGTCGACCGCGAAGCGGCTCATCACCTCCAGCGCGGCGGCCGCGTTCTCCTCGCGGACGGCGACCCGTCCGTGGTGCGTGGTCTCCACGATCCGGCGGCCGATGGCGTCGGCGAGGTCGAGCGGCCGGCCATCGTTCCCGCCGGGGGCCTCGGAGGCGAGCGGCTTGGCCGGCTCGTACCAGACCCGCTCCGCCGGGACGTCGACGATCTCGCGCTCGGGCCAGCGCAGGGCCGTCATCCGCCCGCCGAACACGGCGCCGGTGTCGAGGCAGATGGTGTTGTTGAGCCACGATGTGCTCGGCACGGGCGTGTGGCCGTAGACGACGGCGGCGCGGCCGCGGTAGTCCTCGGCCCACGGGTAGCGCACGGGCAGGCCGAACTCGTCGGTCTCTCCGGTGGTGTCGCCGTACAGGGCGTGCGAGCGGACCCGGCCGGAGGTGCGGCCGTGGTACTTCTCGGGCAGGCCGGCGTGGCAGACGACCAGCCTGCCGCCGTCGAGGACGTAATGGCTGACGAGTCCCTCGATGAACTCGCGCACCTGCTCGCGGAAGGCGGGGTCCCTGGCGTCCTCCTTCTCCAGCTGCTCGATCGTCTCGGCGAGGCCGTGGGTGTGCTGGACCTTCTTGCCCTTCAGCCAGCGGCCCAGCTTGTTCTCGTGGTTGCCGGGCACACACAGGGCGCTGCCTGCGGCGACCATGCCCATGACGCGGCGCAGCACGCCGGGGCTGTCGGGGCCGCGGTCGACGAGGTCTCCGACGAAGACGGCCGTGCGGCCCTCGGGGTGCACGCCGTCGACGTAGCCCAGCTTGCCCAGCAGGGTCTCCAGCTCGGAGCTGCAGCCGTGGACGTCGCCGATGATGTCGAACGGACCGGTGAGCTCGCGCTTGTCGTTGTAGCGGCGCTCCAGCACGACCTCGGCCGCCTCGACCTCCTCGACGCCGCGCAGGATGTGGACCTTGCGGAAGCCCTCGCGCTCCAGCTGCCGCAAGGAGCGGCGCAGCTCGCGCTGCTGGCGCTGCACGACGTGCCGGGGCAGGTGGGCGCGGTCGGGCCGGGACGCGTTCCGCTCGATGCAGACCTGCTCGGGGACGTCCAGGACGATCGCGATGGGCAGCACGTCGTGCTCCCGGGCGAGCCGGACGAGCTGACGGCGGCTCTCCTGCTGCACGCTGGTGGCGTCGACGACGGTGAGCCGGCCGACGGCCAGCCGCTTGCCCGCGATGTAGCGCAGTACGTCGAAGGCGTCGCCGCTGGCGCCCTGGTCGTTCTCGTCGTCGCTGACCAGGCCGCGGCAGAAGTCCGAGGAGATCACCTCGGTGGGCTTGAAGTGGCGCCGGGCGAAGGTGGACTTGCCGGAGCCGGTGGTGCCGATCAGGACCACGAGGGACAGGTCGGTCACCGGGAGGGTGTGCTTGCCGGTCATGCGGATGCGACCTCCTTCGCGGTCATCGTGAAAACCGCCATCTGGGTGGGCGGGCCGACTTCGGGGTCGTCGGGGCCGACGGGGACGAACCGCACCCCGTAGCCGTGCCGTCCGGCGACCTGCTCGGCCCATGAGCGGAACTCCTGGCGGGTCCACTCGAAGCGGTGGTCGGCGTGCCGGGCGTGCCCGGCGGGCAGGGTCTCCCAGCGCACGTTGTACTCGACGTTCGGTGTGGTCACGACCACGGTCGCGGGACGCGCCGCACCGAAGACGGAGTACTCCAGGGCGGGCAGCCGGGGCAGGTCGAGGTGCTCGACGACCTCGCTGAGCACGGCGGCGTCGTAGCCCTTGAGGCGGGCGTCGGTGTACGTCAGGGAGCCCTGCACCAGCCGGACGCGGGAGGACTGCCGCTCGCCCATGCGCTCCAGCCGCAGCCGCCGGGCCGCCTCGCCCAGGGCCCGGGCCGACACGTCGACGCCGAGGATCTCGGTGAAGCGGACGTCCTTCAGCAGAGCGCCGACCAGCTGGCCCTGACCGCAGCCGAGGTCGAGGACCCGGCTCGCCCCGGCGTCGCGCAGCTCCGCCAGGATCGCCTCGCGGCGCTGCACCGCCAGTGGCAGTGGCTTCTCCTCGGTGTCCACCTCCTCGTCGACGGCGTTGTCCAGTTCCTCCGCCTCACTGTCGTCGGCCTCGGCGAGCCGGGCGAGTTCCAGCCGTTCCATGGCCTGCCGGGTCAGCGACCAGCGGCGGGACAGATAGCGGCTGGTGATCAGCCGCTGCTCCGGGTGGCCGGCGAGCCATCCGTCGCCCATCCGCAGCAGCTTGTCGACCTCGTCGGGCGAGACCCAGTAGTGCTTGGCGTCGTCCAGCACCGGAAGCAGCACGTACAGGTGCCGCAGGGCCTCCGACAGCCGCAGCTCGCCTTCGAGCACCAGCCGTACGTACCGCGACTCACCCCACTCGGGGAACCGCTCGTCCAGCCCGACCGGTTCGGCCTCGACGGTCCAGCCCAGCGGCTCGAACAGCCGGCGGACCAGGGCGGCGCCGCCGCGCGCGGGCACGGCGGGGATCTCGATCCGCAACGGCAGCGGCTGCGCGGCGCGCTCCGGGCGGGCGTCGCAAACCCCCCTCAGGGCGCTGGCGAACACCGTACGGAGGGCGACCGCGAGCAGCGACGAGGCGGCGTACGGCCGGTCGTTGACGTACTGGCCGAGCGCGGAGCCGGGAGCCCCGCCCCGGCCCTTGCCCTTGCCGCGCCGGACGAGCGCCACCGGATCGACCTCCAGCAGCACCGCGGCCGTGCACCGTTGCTCGGACGCCTCGGGGTAGAAGACGTGGGCGTCGCCGTAGGAGGTCGAGAACACCTGGGCCTTCTCCGGATGCTTGTGCAGCAGGAAGCCGAGGTCCGTGGCGGGCATGCCGCCGTTGCCGGTGGTCGATATCGTCAGGAACACCGCCCGAGTATCGCCTGCCCGCCGCCGCCCCGAACAGCGGTTTTCCCCGGCTGTGGGGCGAGTGCGGCGGCCAGGGCGGCTATCTGCGCGGGCCCGACCCGGCAGCATCCCCCGATGAGCCGGGCACCGGCCCGCTGCCAGCCGGACGCCAGGGCCGGGTCGAAGGCCGAGCCGCCGTGCCAGTGGCGGGCCCGTTCGTCCCAGGTCTCGCCGCTGTTGGGGTAGACGACCACGGGCCGGCCGGCGGTCGCCGCCGCCGTCTCCACCGCGTGGGCGGCGTCCGCCGGGTCGCAGCAGTTGACGCCGACGGCGATCACCGCTTTCGCGTCCGCCGCGATCCGGAAGGCCCCTTCCAGCGGCTGGCCGGCCCGGGTCGTCCCGCCCGAGACGGTGTAGCTCAGCCAGACCGGGACCCCGAGGCCCTCGACGATTCGCAGCAGCGCCTCCGCCTCGTCCGTGTCAGGCACGGTCTCCAGCGCCAGGACGTCGGGACCTGCCTCGGCCAGCGTCTCGATCCTTGGCCGGTGGAAGCGCTCCAGCTCCGCGACACTCAGCCCGTATCGGCCCCGGTACTCACTGCCGTCCGCGAGCATCGCGCCGTACGGTCCCACGGAGGCCGCCACCCATACGTCGTCGCGTTCGCCCGCGGCGGCGCGGGCGAGGGCGACGCTGCGCCGCAGCAGGGCGGTCGCCTCCTGCCGTCCGATGCCGCGCGCGGCGAACCCCTCGTAGGTCGCCTGGTAGCTGGAGGTGATGAGCACCCGCGCGCCCGCCCGCAGGTAGGCGGTGTGCGCCGCCTGGATCTGCCCGGGCGCGTCGGCGAGCAGCCGGGCCGACCAGAGCGCATCGGCCAGGTCGCAGCCCTGGTCGGCGAGCTGGTTGGACAGCCCGCCGTCGAGGACGACGGCGCCCTCGGCGAGGGCTTGCGCCAGGGACCGGTCGGGTGTGGGCATCGCGGGTGCTCCTCGCGGCGGAGTGCCGGGGTCAGCCGAGCTGCGGCTGCACCTCGGAGGCGATCAGTTCCAGGTGCCCGAGGTCACTCAGGTCCAGAATCTGCAGGTAGAAGCGGGTGGCACCGAGCTCGGCAAAGCGGCCGATCTTGTCGACGACCTCGGCGGGGGAACCGGCGAGGCCATTGGCCTTGAGCTCGTCGACCTCACGGCCGATGGCCGCGGCCCTGCGCGCGACCTCGGCGTCGTCCTTGCCGACGCACGCGACGAGGGCGTTGGAGTAGACGATTTCGTCCTTGCCCCGGCCGTGCTCCTCGGCGGCCTCCCGCACCCGGGCGAACTGCTGGGCGGTGTCCTCCAGTGAGCCGAACGGCAGGTTGAACTCGTCGGCGTACCGGGCGGCGAGCCGCGGGGTGCGCTTGGCCCCGTGGCCGCCGATGAGGACGGGGAGCTTCGCCTGGGCGGGCTTGGGCAGCGCGGGCGAGTTCTCCAGGGTGTAGTGCGTGCCCTTGAAGTCGAAGGTCTCCCCCGCCGGTGTCCCCCACAGGCCGGTGACGATGGCGAGCTGCTCCTCCAGCCTGGCGAACTTCTCCTTCGGGAACGGGATGCCGTACGCGGCGTGCTCGTCCGCGTACCACCCGGCGCCCAGGCCCAGCTCGACGCGGCCGCCCGACATCTGGTCCACCTGCGCGACCTGGATGGCGAGCACACCTGGCAGCCGGAACGTGGCGGCCGTCATCAGGGTGCCGAGCCGGATCCGCTTGGTCTCGCGGGCGAGGCCGGCCAGGGTGATCCACGCATCGGTCGGCCCCGGCAGACCGTCCACGTCACCCATCTTGAGGTAGTGGTCCGAGCGGAAGAAGGCGTCAAAACCGAGCTCCTCGGTCGCCTTGGCGACGGAGAGCAGGGTGTCGTACGAGGCCCCTTGCTGGGGCTCGGTGAATATTCGAAGATCCATGACTCCATCCTGCACCTGTCGGCCCTGAATCGATCGGCAACCGGTCGCGCGGGGCACCTTCTCCGGCGGGGGACGGCGGCAATCCGCCAACCGCGCTCCCGCTCGGGCGACTTGCCGCTCACGCGTCTTCCTGCTGCCGTGCCTCGACCGCGCGTAGGAGCACACCCACCCGGTCCTTGGACTCGTCGGCGGCGTCGACCGCGTCGATGCACTGCCAGTACTCCGTCTCGCTCTCGGCGGTACAGGCCACCGAGACCAGGGCCATGCCCAGCTCCGACAGCAGTTCACGCAGTTCGCGCAAGGCCCCGGCCGGCTCGCGCACTTCGGTGAGCAGGGCGGCGCGCAACGGTCCGGACGCCACACCCGGTGGCCCCGGGGCGACGCACGCCCGGCCACCCGCCTCGCAGACGGAGAAGCCGGGGGTGCGCAGCTCGGGCCCTCCATGGAGCGCCAGGTGGCTGCCGATGGCCTCCGTCAGCGCCTGTACCTGCCAGGCCTCCGCCATCAGCTCGCGCTCGGTCCCACCGCTGCTCAGCGCCTCCCGCGTGGCCCGGATCAGCCGTACCGCGTCCATCACGACGCACCTCCCCCGTCCTCACCCGTCGATCTCGCCTTCTCGCTCAGAGTGACCGACCGTGACGTGATGTGGAAGTGGCCGGTTCCCGCCTGTGGACAACCCGCTCGCCCGTCCGTGTGACGAGCGTGCCCCGCGCGGCGCGACGGCCGCCGCGCCTCAGCCCTCCGCCCCCGGCAGCGGGAAGCGCAGCTCGTTGCGGTCGATCTTGGCGGACAGCGCCTGGAGCACGTCGACGCCGAGCACCTCGCAGAACTGCAGCAGGTACGCGAGCACGTCCGCCACCTCGTCCCGCACCCGGTGCGCGCTGCCGGGGTCCTCCATGACCCGGGCCGCCTGCTCGGGCGTGAGCCACTGGAAGATCTCCAGGAGCTCGGAGGCCTCGACGCTCAGGGCCACGGCCAGGTTCTTCGGGGTGTGGTACGGCTCCCAGCGGCGGGCGGCCGCGAACGCGGCCAGCCTGCGTTGCAGCGCGTGCAGATCCTCGGTCACACCCGCAGGTCTACCCCATCGCCGCCGTCGCGTGCTGCGGCGGGGCCTGCCCGGCCGGCGGGGCCCCGGCGGCCGGCGTCTCCGGACCCGGCCCCTGCGCCGGCACCCGTTCCCCGTCGGCCACGGCGTTCCCGAGGCGCAGCAGGGTGACCCCGTCCGCGTCCTCGGCCACCGAGGGGTCGTGCACCGTGCCGAGCAGCCTGATGTGGCCGCGCTCGGCGACCAGCGCGGCCAGCGCCAGCAACTGCCGCGACTGCGCCCGGTCCAGACCGCTGTCCAGGCCGTCCGCCAGCACCGTGAGCACCTGTACGGCGTCCGGCACTTCTCCGCTGGTGTCCACCTCCAGCACGCCCGGCCCGGTGAGCAGCACCAGCGCCAGCGCGAGAAAGCGCAACTCCCCGTCGCCGAGCCGGTCGACCGGCACCAGCCCCAGCGGTCCCCGGTCGACGGCCGCCAGCACCGACTCCGCGTACGCCCCTGTCCCCGGCTCCCCGGCGGGGATCACCGTCAGCCCTTCGACGGGCGGGCTGCACACCGCCCGCAGGGCACCGACCAGCGCCGCGTGCCGCGTACGGCATTCGCCCTGGGTACGGCGCAGCACCGCCGAGAGGTTGTCGCAGCCGCCGCGGAGCAGTCCGTCCGCCACCCGTGCGGGTTCCCGCATCATGTGCGGCCGGGGGTCGACGGGGAACACCCCGCGCAACGCGAGCACCATCTGCTCGGCGGCGGCGAGCACAAGCCGCTGTCCCTCGGTCGTGCCCGCGACGCGCAGCGGCAGCAGCGAGGTGGCCAGCCGGTCGTCGGGCAGCGGGGCCCGGGTCACCGGGACCAGCCCCGCGGTGTGCCAGGCCGCCTGGACCGTGCGCCGTCCCGGGTCGCGCAGCGCGGTGGCGAGCAGGGTCTCCCCGGCGCCGGTCAACCGCTCGCCGACGATGCGCAGTCCGGGTTCGGTCTGGACGGCGACGTCGAGCACGACCGGTCCGACGGCGCCGTCCACCGTGCAGCCGATGCGGAAGCCGCGCCGCCCCTCCGCATCCGGCCTGGCGGCGTGGGGCACGCACGCCGCCACTCCCCCGCGCGCCCCGTCGAACGCCGTCGTCAGTTCCTCGCCGGCGGCGAGCCGGCCGAGCAGGCCGAGCCCCTCCAGGACGCTGGACTTGCCGGTCCCGCTCGCCCCGGCCAGCAGGGTGAGCGGCCCGAGCGGGAAGCTCGCGCCGCGATGCGACTTGAACGCGGAGAGCCGCAGTTCGGTGACGACCGGGCGGTCACGCTTCGTACTCATGGACGTGAACGTAGCGGCGGCACCCGCTGCCGAACCGTTCCGCCGGGCCGGTGGTCCTCCGAAAGTGGGTACGCCCGGCGAGGCGGCGGTTAATGTGGCGGGGTGACCGGATACGTGGCGCTCCTGCGCGGGATCAACGTCGGGCCGACGACCAGGCTCCCGATGCAGGACCTGCGGCGGTTGCTGGGGGAGATCGGCGGCACGTCCGTGCGCACCCATCTGCAGAGCGGCAACGCCCTGTTCGAGCACGGGCAGACCGATCCGGAAAGGCTCGCGGACGCGCTGGAAGCGGCCATCGCCGCCGCGTTCGACGGCCGCAAGGTGCCGTGCGTCGTCCGCGAGGCGGCCGGGCTCGCCGGGGTCGTCGAGCGCAACCCCTTCGACATGACGGGCGTCGACCCCGCGCGCTTCCTGGTCACCTTCCTGTCCGGGCCGGTCGAGCCGGACCTGATCGCCGGACTCGACCCGGCCGGCTTCGCGCCCGACGCATTCCGCCCCGGCGAGCGCGAGATCTATGTGCACTGCCCGAACGGAGTGCAGAAGACCCGGCTGTCCCACGCGCTGTGGGAGAAGCGCCTGGGGCTGACGGCCACCGCCCGCAACTGGAACACCGTGACCCGCCTGGCGGCGATGGCCGCGGAGTGACGGACGGGCCGGCGCGCGCCCCGTCACCCCATCCGGTTCAGCCCAGGCCCCAGTCCGTCCCGAGCCGGTAGGCCGCGCAGAGGTCGACGTCGAGCATGTAGGCGGCGGCCGTGCCGCACTGGGCCGCCCCACTGCCCGGGTCGCCGGGCTGGCCGTGGCCCATGCCCGTGATGCTGTACGTCTCGACGACCGCGGCGCCGGAGGCGTCCTTGTACGACCGGTGCGGGAAGCCCGCGACGGTGTCGGAGGCGTCGGCGGTCTGGTCGGCGCCGTGCACATTCGTCCACTGCCGTACGAGGTCGTCCATGTTGACGGGCTTGACCGTGTAGTCGGCGGTGCCCTGGAAGACGGTCAGCCGCGGCCACGGTCCCGCGTAGCCGGGGAAGGCGGCGCGAACCCGGCCGCCCCACTGCCCGGGTGTCTGCGTCGCGCCGACGTACATGCACACGTACGGCGAGCCCGCCGCCTGCGCGCAGCCGTACGGCAGCCCTGCGACGACGCCGCCCGCGGCGTACACGTCGGGGTAGGCCGCCATCATCACCGCGGTCATCCCCCCGCCCGCGGAGAGCCCAGTGACGTACACCCGTGACGGATCGGCGCCGGTGTCGACTATCTGACGGGCGGTCATCTGCCGGATGGCCAGGGCCTCGCCCTGGCCGCGCGCGATGTCGCCGGTCTGGAACCAGTTGAAGCACTGGCTGAGGTTGTTGGCCGAGGTCTGCCCGGGAAGCACCACGGAGAAGCCCCAGCGGTCCGCCAGGGCGGTCCAGCCGCTCTGGGCGCCGTACCCCTGGGCGTTCCGGGTGCAGCCGTGCAGGGCGACCACGACCGGCCGGCCCCGCGGCAGCCCGGCGGGGACGTAGCGGTACATCCGCAGCGCGCCCGGGTTGCTGCCGAAGCCGGTCACCTCCTCGATCGTTCCCGCGGCGTGGGCGGGCCGGACGGGGACGAGCGCGGCGAGGAACGCCACGAGGACGGCGAGCAGGGCGGCGCGCGGGCGGCCCCGTTCAAGTGCGGCTCTGAGTAAGGTCATGCGCCGGACGGTAGGAGCGCTACGGCGCCCGCGACATGGCCCGGGGCACCACAACGCGGAGGCCGCGCGTGGTGCCCCGGCGGCCGCGGGGGCAGTCCCCGCGTGATCACGACTCCCCGGTCGATGGGCCGTGGTCCCGGCAGTGCGGCAGAGGCCGCGGGCCGGGGGCGACCGGATTGCCCCCGGCCGGCGGCACCCGGGCGGCTCAGGGGACGAGGACCATGCGGAAGCGCGCGGCGCCCGACATCATGCGGGCGAAGGCCTCGTTGGCCTCCTCCAGCGGCACCGTCTCGGTCATCGGGCGGATCCCGGCGAGCGCGCTGAAGTTCATCGTGTGCTCGATGTCGCGTGAGGTGCCGGAGGGGTGGCCGACGACCGAACGCGCCGAGAGGATCAGCTGGGCCGGTGTGATCGGCAGCGGCTGGTCGTCGATGCCGATGACGATCAGTTCGCCGCAGGGCCGCAGACCGTCGGCGCCCGCCGCCATGGCCTGGGAGTTGGAGGCCGTGGCGAGCACGGCGGTGGCCCCGCCGAGGGCCTGCAGTGCCTTGGCGGTGTCGGTGGCGGCGCTGTCGATGTAGTGGTGGGCGCCGAGTTCCATGGCCAGGGCCCGCTTGTCCTCGCCGCGTGCGACGGCGACGGTCTCGAGGCCGGACTTCGCCGCGTACTGCACGGCCAGGTGTCCGAGTCCGCCGATGCCGATCACCGCGACCAGGTCGCCGGGCCGGGCGGCGCTCTTGCGGAAGGCGTTGTACGTGGTGACGCCGGCGCAGCCGAGCGGCGCCGCCTCGACGGCGGTGAGCCCGTCGGGAATCCGGGCGAGGGCGTTGACCGGCGCGACCATGTGGGTGGCGTAGCCGCCGTCGTACCTCCAGCCGGGTACCTGAAGGTTCCGGCAGACGATGAAGTCGCCCTCCCGGCAGGGCGGGCAGTGCCCGCAGTGGCCGCCGAACCAGCCGACCTCCACGCGGTCGCCGACCGCCCAGTGCCGCACGCCCTCGCCGAGGGCGTCGATGCGCCCGGCCACCTCGTGGCCCGCGACGAGGGGGAAGGACAGGTCGGGGAAGGCGTTGTGGACCATGCCGGCGTCGCTGTGGCAGACACCGGACGCCTCGACGGCGATGCGCACGTGTCCGGGGCCCGGCTCGGGTAGTTCGCGCTCGACGATTTCGAATGGTCCGCCCGGTTCGGAGACCTGGGCCACCCGCATGGAGTTCATTGCCCGTCCGTGGTGTGAGGGGTGTGGCGCGTGTGGCGCCCTGTACACCCATCGTGGCCCGGAGGACGTGATTTCTCGCGTCGAGCACCGGTCGCGGGGGCCGGCACGGCGGGGCGTAGGTGGCGCACAACCGACCGATGGCCGGCGTGAAACCCCGCCGGCCTGCTCGGCCTCCTGCACCGCCCGAGCCTGTGCTTCCCGGCGACGACCATGCCGGAAGGCTCGCCGCAGCCGACCCGGACGTGGGCCGACGGACGGAGGGCATGCGCTCGTCGACAGCGTGCGCGGCCATGCGAAGACGCGGCGCCCGGGACCCGCGCGTGACCGTCGCCGTCTCCGACCCGGACGGCGCGTCGCCCTGCCTCCAGGTCTGCGGGCGTGTGCGCGAGCTGCCCACGCGGGGCACGGTCGAGCACATCGAAAGGCTCTCGCCCAGGTACACCGGCCGGCCACACCCCTGGTACGGAGGCCGTGACCAGGCGCGCGGTATGTACGTGACCGAGGCCGAGAGCATCAGCGGTGCGGCCTGACCCCGTGGGTCCGCGACCTCGGCAGGCGGCCGCGGACCCCGCAACCGTTCACCCCGTGGCCCCCGGTACGCGGTCGATGACCGCGGCCAGGTCCGTACCAGTGGGCAGTGTGCCGAAGGCCAGGCCCCGGTCGCCGGCCAGCCGGGAGGCGCAGAAGGCGTCCGCGACCGCGGCCGGGGCGTGCCGCACGAGCAGGGAGCCCTGCAGCACCAGGGCCAGGCGCTCGACGAGACGGCGGGCCCGCAGCGGGGCGTCCTCGGAGGGCACGAGCTCGCCACGTACCTGTCGCCATGCCGCGTCGAGGCGGGCGTCCGCACCGGAGGCGGCCTCGATCTCGGCACGGAAGGCCTCCAGGGAGTCCGGCTCGCGGGTCAGGGCGCGCAGGACGTCGAGGGCGTTGACGTTGCCGGAACCCTCCCAGATGCCGTTGAGCGGGGCCTCGCGGTAGAGCCGGGGCATGCCGGACGCCTCGTCGTAACCGTTGCCGCCCAGGCACTCCAGCGCCTCCGCGACCGCCGCCGGCTGCCGCTTGCACACCCAGTACTTGCCGACCGCCGTGGCCAGCCGCAGGAACGCCCGCTCCTGGGCGTCCCCGCGCCGGGCCCGGTCGACGGCTCCGGCGACGCGCAGGGCGAGGGTGGTGGCGGCCTCGGACTCCAGACCGAGGTCGGCGATGACGTTGCGCATCAGGGGCTGGTCGATGAGCCGGGCCCCGGACACCGAACGGTGCCGGACGTGGTGGGCCGCCTGGGCGAGCGCGGCCCGGGTGCCGGAGGCGGAGCCGAGGATGCAGTCGAGCCGGGTCATGGTGACCATCTCGATGATCGTGCGTACGCCCTGGCCCTCCGGGCCGACCGGCCAGGCGACGGTGTCGTCGAACTCCGGTTCGCTGCTGGCGTTGCTGCGGTTGCCGAGCTTGTCCTTCAGCCGCTGGATGCGGAAGGTGTTGCGGCTGCCGTCCGGCAGCACCCTGGGTACGAGGAAGCAGGACAGGCCCCCGGGGGCCTGCGCGAGGACGAGGAACAGGTCGTTCATGGGCGCGCTGGTGAACCACTTGTGCCCGCGCAGCCGCCAGGTGCCGTCCGGCTGCTCGGTGGCGGTGGTGGTGTTGGCCCGCACATCGGTGCCGCCCTGCTTCTCCGTCATCCCCATGCCGGCGAGGAGTCCGCGCTTGGCCGCGGGAACACGCAGGCCCGGGTCGTAGGCGCGGCTGGTCAGCAGGGGCTCGTACACCGCCGCGAGGTCCCGGGCCGCGCGCAGCGCCGGGACGACGGCGTAGGTCATGGACACCGGGCAGCCGTGGCCGGCCTCTGCGGTGCTCCACACCATGAAGCCGGCCGCACGGGCCACGTGCGCGCCGGGCCGTTCGTCGGCCCAGGGGGCGCCACCGAGTCCCTCGGTGAGGGCGACCTCCATGAGCGCGTGGTAGGAGGGGTGGAAGTCCACCTCGTCGACGCGGTTGCCGTACCGGTCGTGGGTGCGCAGCACCGGCTCGTACCGGTTGGCCTCCTCGGCCCAGCGCTGCACCTGCTCCGATCCGGCGAGCCGGCCCAGGCGGTGCAGGTCGTCGAGGTACCACCCGGCCCCCTCGCGGCGCACGCCCTCCAGCAGGACGATGTCGTCGGCGACGTCGTGACCCACCAGCGGCGGCGGCTGGTTGGTCACCTCGTGCGTACGCGCCGTGGGGTTGCTGCGCGGCGCGGTGTCTGCGATCGCGGTCATGGCAGTCGGCCCTTCGTGGTCGTGGGAGTCAGACGGCGGGCGTGGCGCCCGCGCAGCGCAGGGACATCGCCACCAGTTCGGCGACGAGGTGGTCGGCGGCCGCTCCCTCGGCGGGGGTGGCCAGCGGGTCCACCAGGACCTCGCCGATGGCCCCCGTCAGCGCCGCCGCGGTGACCTCCGGGTCCTGGACGGGCAGGAGTCCTGCGGCGATCCCCTCGCGGACCACCTCGGCGAAGACGGCGCGGTAGCGGCGCCGGAAGTCGAGCCGTTCCACGCCCACCGCCGGTTCCGCGGGGGCCGCGAGCAGGGCGTGGGCCAGTCCGCGGTTCTGCATGGCGCGGCGGGCGAAGACCGTGACCCCGAGGGTCAGCCGCTGGACCGGATCGCCGCTGCCGTCGCGCAGCACCTCGCCGAGGACCTCGACCTCCCGTTCCGAGGCGCGTCGGAACACCTCGACCGCGAGCGCGCCCTTGGAGGGGAAGTGCTGGTACACCGTGCCCACGGACATGCCCGCCGCGGCCGCCACCGCCGTGACGGACGCGTTCGCCCAGCCCACCTCGGCGACGACGGCCGTGGCCCGCACCACCAGGTGCTCCCTGGCGGCGGCCAGGCGGTCCCGCACTGCGGGCGTCTTGCGGTAGGCCATGGGAACAAGTGAAGCACCGTTCAGAGCTTCAAGCCACCCTTCGGTCGACAGCGCCGCCCCTGAGCCGGGCGTACGCGCGCGACCGCCCCGACGACCGGCGGATCCTCACGGTGATTCGTTCGCAGCGGGCCGAGGCGTCGATGACGCTCGTCGTCCGGTCGTCCGGTAGACCGCCGCGGCCGGCGGCGGCACAGGACTACGAGGACTTCGAGCAGGAAGTGGTCGAGCAGTTGTGCCGCGGCTGGGCTGCGGCCGGACCCCTCCGCCGCTCTGATGGTGCCGCCGGGGATCTGCTCACGGTGCCGGCAGCGGCCGGTGCCGAGTCAGGGCGCGACGTGCCGCCACCGCTGCCGGCCGCGCCCGCCCGTGTCACCCGCCGCCGTGCCGGCAGTGCGGGACGGCCGCCGACCACGGCACGGCGTTCATCCGCAGACGGTGAACCCGGTCGGCTCGGCGGCGTGCTCGGTCCCCGGTTCGGCCCGCAACCGCACTTGGTGCCGGCACGGGCGGCCACCTGCCCCGCGGGGGCCACGTCCTCCCGGTCGGCGTGGCGCCGGTGAGGACGGCCGGCACGGCGCCGGGCGGGTGGCCGGGGGGCCGGTAGGAACTGCCGGCTGTGGTGCGGCTGCCGCGCGAGGCGGCGTGTCAGGGCCGGCCGGGACTCAGGGTGCTCATGACGGGTCCTTCCGTGCGGTGGGAGGTCGCGGGAGCGGAGGGGCACTGGCCGGAGGACCGGAAGGAAGCGCTCGCCGCGGCGCCGCGCGACGGCGTCCTCACACCCGCAGCCCCCGCGGCTCGCCCCCTGGGATGACGAAGTCCGAGGGGGCTTCCTCCGCCTCGTCCTCAGCGTCAGCTGGTGATGACGCGCCGGTCAGACCATGAGGCTGACGCGATCGGCGATTCCCAGCATGGACTTGCCGTACACCTCCAGCCCCACGGCCGGGACCAGGCCGGCGTGCCGTGCCGCCGTGTTCGCGTCGCGCCAGATGCGCTGGAGGGCGCTGGCGTCGGCGAAGGCGGACGAGCCGTGGGCGTTCAGCAGTGTGTTGATCGACTCGAGAACCTGCTGGGCCGCATAGCCTGCCCGCGCGCGGATGTGGGCGCGGGCCGGATAGTCCAGCGGGCCCGATGCGGCGGCCTCGTCCACCTCGGCCACCGCGCGGTAGGTGTGCAGCCGGGCCGTCTCCAGCTTCAGCGCGGCCTCGGCGACCTGTGTCTGGAACGCCACGGAGTCCGCCTGGCGGCCGTGCACGGTGAAGGACAGGGGCTTTGAGGCGGCCGCCTCCACGACCGTGTCCAGGGCGGCTTGCGCCAGCCCGAGCAGCGGTCCGACCAGGCACAGCAGCAGCATCGGGCCGAACGACGAGCCGTACAGCGCCTCGTCACGGGATGAGCGCGGGTACGCACCTTC
Source organism: Actinacidiphila sp. bgisy160 (assembly GCF_057707815.1). Taxonomy (NCBI): domain Bacteria; kingdom Bacillati; phylum Actinomycetota; class Actinomycetes; order Kitasatosporales; family Streptomycetaceae; genus Actinacidiphila; species Actinacidiphila sp. bgisy160. Next base: position 49,749 of record NZ_JBYIQW010000021.1, on the reverse strand, counting down.
CGCGGCGGCCGGCACTGACATCACCCGGTGTTCGGGCACGAACACCTCGTGCGCGACCAGGGTGTTGCTCGCGGTTCCCCTCATGCCCGCCGTGTGCCAGGTGTCCTCCACAGTGAGTTGCGAGGCGGGAATCAGCACCAGTGCCTGGTCAGTGACCGCACCGTCGGCATCCTTGAGCAGCACCCCGACCGCCGCCCATGTGGCGTAGGGAGCACCGGAGTTGTACGACCAGCGGCCACTGACCCGCCAGCCGCCCGGCACCTGATCGCCCATACCCGTCGGCGCTGCCACACCGCTCACCCGCGCGTCCGGATCGGCGCCGAAGACCTCCTCCTGCGCCTTGTCGGGGAAGAGGCACGCCAGCCAGTTGGTCACCGAGAGGATCATGGCGACCCACGCCGCCGAGCCATCGGCCGCCCCGAGCGTCTCCGACACCCGGGTCAGCGTCCGCAGGTCGGTCTCGTAACCGCCGTACCGCTTGGGCGTCAGCAGTCGGAACACACCGGCTTCCGCCAGTGCCTCGACGACTTCCCGGGGCACCACACGGTCTGTGTCACCTTGTGCGGCATGCTTCCGCAGCAGCGGCTGCAAGGCGACCGTCCGCGATACCAGTTCGGCCCTGACTTCGTCCTCGACAGAACCGCCCGGCATGCCGTCGTCGCGCATGGTGCTCACTTCTCATCGTCTCCATCAGTCGTGGATCACGTACGCGGAAACAAGACCGGAACGCCGCGGGGCGGCGGCCGTGTCGGCCGGACCGTCGCGGGGTGCTGGTGGCGCTGCGGTGCGGCGTATGGCGAGGTGCCCGCGCCGAAGCGTTCGAGCTCGCACCGGTTGCTTTCCGCGGAACGGTTCTCCGGCTTCCGTGACGCACACGCCATTTCGTTGCACGTGCTCGTGCTCCGAAAGCGTAGGCACGTGAGAGCATCCGGTCAAATTTCAGCGCACGGCCGTGTGCACCGGAAGTCGCGTCGGGTGTGTCGAGGCATCGCGTGTGACTCTCGGGGCGAACTCGCGAGGAGCCTCACGGTGAGGGCGGTGGCGAGCGGGCCACCCAGGAGGCTTCGCAGGTGGCGGTCACTCCGCAGGGAGCGGCGAGGCCGGCCCGTACGGCGCTCCGCGATGTCGGGACGGTGGGTGCCCGGGGGTGTGCGTGATGATCCGGGCGACGATGGCTCGCGGAGCCGGAGGGACGGGGTCGCGGTCCGCGGCCGGCCGGCGACGCCGGTTTGTCTCAGTGGGCGGCAGACCGCTTCGCAACCGAGTCGATGAACGAGGACATCAAGTCCACGGCGGCCGTCACGTCCAGGCCGCTGTCGCGCACGAGCGACCGCCAGGTACCGAAGGCCGTGGCGTGCCGGACTGCCGCTAGGAGGAGGGTGCGGCCGTTCGCGGCGGGCGTCCGGTCCACGGTCAGGGCCTCGCACACGGTGTTCATGTACACGCGGAAGGTCGCGAGGCTCTCCTTGACCTCGATGACCTGGTCGCTGTCCCGGAGTGTGTTGGCGAGCATCCGCTCAACGGAGCCGTAGAAGGAGTAGAGGTCGCCGAGTGCCGTCGTGGTCCGCTCACCGGGTGACGCGATCGCTCGCCACGCTGTCACATCCGGCCACGGGTGGCGCTGCCAGTACTCACTGGAGCACGCCCGCAGCAGGTCGGTCTCGGTCGGGAAATGGCGGTAGACCGTGTGCCGCTGCACCCCCGCCAGCGCCGCGATGTCGGCGATGGTGGTGCGGGCCGGTCCCACCTTCGCGTGCAGCGAGATCGCCGCCTCTGTGATGCGCCGACGCGTCTCGTTCATTGCGTCGGCGCGGCGCCGGAGCTCGTACTTCCGCGTGGTCCGCTGTCCGTCGGCCATCGCCCCTCCTCCGGCTTGTTGTGATGAGCGCGCCCGACCGCTGTGCGCGGGCGCGCTGGGGCCTCGGGTCCTGCCAGCCTAGATGATCAATTCCAAGGTGGGTGCGGGGCTGCCCCGGGTCAGCGCGAAACGGGGAAGTGAGAGCCCGAGTTCTTCGTGCAGGGCCTCCAGCGCACGCCGCTCGCACTCCGGTTCACGGGCCTGGGCTGATGCGCCGCGGTGCGCCTGACACGTGGATCGCGCAAGCAGCACGTTGGTGACGCCCGCGACCGCCGGGCAGCCGCAGCGCCCGGGTCCACCGAGCGCTGCGGCCGGTCGGAACCGCGTTCGACCATGACCTTGCGTGACGGCCCGTCTGTTCCCTCGACGGGCCGTTTCGCCGTGTCGGACCGGAGGTGGGCAGGCCGGCGCCGAGGTGTTCCGGACCGAGTTCCTGCGTCACCGGTGCGAACGCCGTCCGACCAGGGTCCGGTTCGTCATCGGCGACGACCCTTGGGATTGGTCAAGGTGCGCGACCGGCTCAGGTCAGGAGCCCTTCGCGGCCGGCTCCAGGATGGCGACGCACTCCACCTGATGCGTCATCGGGAAGGTGTCAGCCTGAGCGAGTGAGGGAAAAGGCCAGGTCGGATACGCCTTCACGACTCATCGCGAGGCGTGCGGAGGCCCAGAGCGTCAAACGAGCGTCACGGCCGAAAGCCCATCCCGCCTACCTCGGGGCAGACCAAGCTGTCACAACCGGCTCCCCAGCAGGATCTGCCCCTCGCACTCCAGACTCGGCTCGCTCATCATGACCCGCGCCCCTCCTCCGGCCGCCATAATGGACTCATGCCCCCCAGCTCACAGCACGCCGCACCCCCGCCGAGGGACCTCCCTGGCGCGGACGCCGACGACCTGGGGCTGTACCGGGAGAAGTTCCGGCGGCGTCTACCGGAGTCGCTGAACGAGTTGCACGGTCCGACCCAGGGGGTCGTGGAGCTACCACTGCACATGGCCTGGTCCGGGATGACCTCGTACGACCTGGGCAAACCGCGCCAGCGCATGGGCCTGTACCGCACCGTCCTGCACGAGGGCCTGCACGACGACCTGCCCCGCTACCTCAACCAGGACCTCCTCCTCCAGCTGTGGCCGGTACTGCGCACCCTCGTCGGCCGCACCGTGCGCGCCGTATGGGAAGACGCCTTCCCCCAGCTCGCCTCACGCACCCGGGCAGCCGCGTGACTGACATGCCGGAGCTGCACACGCGGCTCCTGGCGGACGTGATCGCGCTCGGTTCCCCGTATCCCCTGGTTCTCACCGGTGATACGCCGTGCGGGCACATCGCCTCGTGAACCGCCCCAGCCAAGACCTCGACGTCGCCACCGAGAACCCGGCGCCCATGGCCGACATCGCCGCTACGCTCCGCGCCGGCCTGGAAGCCCGCGGTTGGACGGTGCACGCGCTGGAAACCGCCCCGCTGTCCGCCCGCTTCACCGTGTCCGACCCCGCCACCGGGCAGGAGTGCGAAGTCGACATCCTCAAGGAGATCTTCTGGCGGCCGGTCGCCCAGAGCCCGTACGGCCCCGTCCTCGCGGAGGAGGATGTGATCGGGACCAAGGTCCGCGCCCTCGCCGACCGCGGAGCGCCCCGCGACCTGATCGACGTGTTCGCGGCCTCCCGCCGCTGGACCAATGCCGAGCTCGAGGAGTTCGGCCGTCGCCACGCCCGCGGCCGCTTCGAGCGCGAGGATCTGCAGGCGAACCTCACGGGCGCCGAGTGGACCGACGATGAAGCCTTCGCCGCCTATGGGCTCGATGACGCCACGATCACCGCGCTCCGCGCTTGGGCCATGGAGTGGGCCAACGACCTCGCGGCCCTTCTCCTCGAAGAGGCCGATGATCCGGACATCGGCTGATACGTCCAAATAAGACGCGGTGAGACTGCTGGACTTGCGCGCTAAAATCCGCCGTACCGAACAGTGCCAGGGTGGTCACCATGAGTGCCCACGGATGCAAGGTGCCCGCCTGGGCCAGCTACAGGTGCAGTCCCACATGGTTCACGATGAACCGCTTCTCCTCGGAGTCGAGGGCGAAGTAGATGCGTCCGACCTCATTGGGCGAGACGGCGTCCCGGACCTTGATGTGCGGCAGTCCGTCCCAACGCTTTCCGTTGAAAATGAAGTAGCGCTTGTCCTTGTCCTTGCTGAGTTTCTCGTCGTTGGGCGCGAACTTCAGTCCGTGGTTGTCGTAGAACCACTGGGCCAGCCTGGGCATCCTGCCGGAATTGGAGTACAGGTCCGTCGCAGCCTGCGCGAGGGCGGTCAGCCGGTCGGTCATCTCCTGGGGGTACGGGTAGCGGGAGTCCTTCCAGGCACGCGCCGCTCTCGCCGTGAACACGATGTGCTCCTCCGATGCCTTAACGAGGGCTTCGAAAGTGGGTACGGCGTCCGTTCCCAGAGGAGGAATCTCGCTCCAGGCGTCGAATGTGGCCGCCTGCCCGCCGCCCTTCGACAGGTTTAGGTACTCGTTCTTCCAGTAGTCCCGGTCCTGACGCAGGGCCTCAGCGGTGGCGGCATCGTCTCGCGCCTTGTCGCGTTCCTCCATGCAGCTCTGTGCCAGGTCCTCCCAGGATGTGGCGTCCTCTTCGAGCTGCCGGACACGTTTCTGCAGCGCTTCGAGCTCGGCGGTCGTGTCTCCGGCGGCCTGGGCACGCGACAACTGCTCCGCCGCCCTGCGGGCTCCCGCGCGGTACGACGCCTGTCGCGCACGCTCCCACGCCGTGTCACTGCCGCGGGCGATGACAGACAGATGGGCGAGCGACGGCATCAGCCGCCGTTCCACGAAGGCCGTCTGAGACACCTCCTCCCGTGAGTAGGCGGGGTGCTCCAAGCCGAGGTCGGGCCAGACCAGCCGGGCGCCACCGCTGGGTACGGCCACCTGCTCGTGGGCCCGGCGGACGGCCTGTGCGGTCACGTAATTCAGGGTCACCACCTGGGCCAGGCCCGCGAGTTGTCCCGACGCATCGGCCGCCGCGCTCCATCCCGCCTGGTCCCTTGGGTGCATCAGGAGAATGGGGAGGCGCGTGCGCAGCGCCAGGACGTCGAGGAGTACGTCAACGTGACTCTCCTCCCGGATCCTCTCGTATCGCCCTGTGGCGAGCTGGCTCAGCACCCGCACTTCGAGTCGCTCGTCGCCGAGCACCGCCCGCAACAGGTTGGGGCGCTTGAGCGGCGGATCCTGCACCGGCGCTATCCAGCCGTCGGGGATCTCCCTGCCCATGACGATCCTGAGCCCGCCGCCTTCCCCCGACTGGGAGACCGTGACCCGGGTGACAAACTGGGCCGGTCCCGTAGACAGCGGCTGGTGGATGGTCATGCGCAGGGCGCGGGTGAGTTCGTCGCCCGCCACGGTCCAGCTCACTGTGCGGTCACCATGGCCGGGAATCTTGCCGGCGAGCACCGCCCGGCCATCCCTGTCGAGTTCGGTCGCCGACGGTGCCGATACGCGTCCGTGGTGGCCGAGCCAGTCGGCGAGATGGCCGCGAAGGCTCTCGTAGACGTGGCCCGGCTGCTCCTGGGCGGACCGGATGTCGAAACTGACGGCATACAGCGCCTGCACGGCGGCTCCCCTCACCCCAATGCCCTGTGCGACGACCGTTTCCCCCTCGAAAGCGGTCAGGGCACCGCTCGGAGAGCAACCGTAATACCGCCGCGCCCAGGTCCGTAATGCCCTGGGCGGGGCTTCGGGGCCGACCGTCCGGTCAACCGAACGCCAGAGCTGCTGGCCCCGACGGCCAGATGAAACGGGGAGCCGTCGTGCACTCCGCCCAGACCGTCTTGCCGGGCCGGGGCGGTGGCGTACGCCCAGTCGGCGGCGAGCGCATCGACAAGGAGCAGCCTGCGGCATTCGCCCTCGTCCGGATCGGGAACCGGTCGCGGCAGCCGGGTGGGGTGAAGGTCGGTCACCTCGATTCGGACGACGCCCAGACTTTCGTCGTGGGAAAGGGGCGGGTCTAAGCACCGCCCGGGACGCGGCCGTGGAGAACGGCGTTCGCGGCGAGTTCGGCGATGACCAGGACGACCGTGTCGTGTGCCTCGGTACCGTGCGCGTGGCCCCCGCGCGGTTACTGACTTTCGAACGCCGAGAACTGAGCTGCCCGGTGTGGTGCGAGATACCGAGATCATCCAGCGATGGCCCCAGTAACGCCCAGAGCCCCGAAGCGAGCGTCAGCCGAGCGTCAAGATTCCTCGACGGAACCGCTGAAAGCGCCGCCGAAGCGGCCGTCCGCCTCAAGAAGTCGCAGGTCAGGCAACCTTCAAGGGTCGGTCCGTCCATTCGACCCGCTGCATGGAGAGGAACAGGTCGGTCGCCCCGCCTGCGCCACAAAGCCGCAGGTCAAGCGCCCTTCACGGCAGGCTCAAGGATAGCCACGCACTCCACGTGGTGCGTCATCGGGAACAGGTCGAACGCGCGCATCCGCCGCGGGGCGTACCCGGCCGCCGCGAAGTAGCCGAGGTCGCGGGCGAGGGCGGCGGGGTCGCAGGCGACGTAGGCGATGCGGCGGGGGCCGAGGGAGGCGACGTGCTCCACGGTGGCGCGGCCGGCACCGGTGCGGGGCGGGTCGAGGACGACGAGGTCGGCCTCGGTGATCCCGGTGCGGGGCAGTACGGACTCGACCTTGCCCTGCTCGATGCGGACCCGGTCGAGGTCGGCCAGGTTGTGGCGCGCGTCCTCCACGGCGCGCTTGCCCGACTCGATGCCGAGGACCGCGCCGGTCTCGCCGACCCGCTCGGCCAGCGCGCCCGCGAACAGGCCCACACCGCAGTAGAGATCCAGGGCGGTCTCGCCCTTGCGTGGCATGAGGCCCTGCATGACGGCTTCGACCAGGAGCTCGGCGGCTTTCGGGTGGACCTGCCAGAAGCCCCCCGAACCGACCCGCCAGGTGCGGTCGATCGCGCGCTCGCGCACGAAGCCGCGGCCGTGCACACGGTGGACGCCGCCCTGCTCGTCGACCCGCAGGACGGAGACGGGGCGGTCCAGCTCGACGATGGGGAGCCGGCCGCCGGGGCGCGGGGTGACGATCACCTGACGGTCGGAGGAGCCGGTGGCGGCGATGGCCTCGACCGAGGCGATGCCCGGCCAGTCGCGGGACTCGACGCCCAGTTCGGAGACCCCGGGGGCGGCGATCAGGCAGCGGTCGATGCGCTCCACCTCGTGCGAGCGGTGCCGGCGCAGGCCCGCGTGGCCCTCGGCGTCGACGGCGTACTGGACGCGGGTGCGCCAGGCCGGGACCTCGCCCTTGGCGACCTTGTCGCCGGGGGCGGGCTCGACGGTGCCGTCCCAGCCGGCCTCCTCGGGGGTGAGGTGGGCGAGCCGCCGCAGTTGCTCGGTGATCACCTGCACCTTGAGCCGGCGCTGCGCGCCGGGTGCCGCGTGCTGCCAGTCGCAGCCGCCGCACTTGCCGGGGCCGGAGAACGGGCAGGGTGCCTCGACGCGGTCCGGGGAGGCCTGAAGGACCTCCACGGCGTCGGCGCGCAGGAAGCGTGAGTCCGGGCCGCCCTCGGTGATCTCGGCGACGACGCGCTCACCGGGCAGTGCGTGCCGGACGAAGATCACCTGCGGCCGGTCATGGCCCGGCAGGACCGTCCGCGCGATGCAGTGGCCGCCGTGCGCGACCGGGCCGACCTCGACCTCGTAGCGCTCGCCGACGAGGGCGTCGGCCTCAGGGGCCTTCGTACGGTGCTGCATGACGGAACAGGCTCCTGGAGGCAGGGGGCGGGGAAGGACGGCAGCTCACCAGTCTACGGCCCGTCGCCGCCCCCGTTTCACGCCCGCCCGCTGGACTCCCGGTGCCGCTTGGACGGTCCCACCTCGCCGCGTCGCACGGAGCCCGGCGCGTTCCACTCGGCGCCCTTGCGGGCCCGCTGCTTGGCGCGCTCGGAGGACTCCAGCTGCCAGGGCACGGAGGTGACCATGACACCAGGGGTGAACAGGAGCCGCCCCTTGAGCCGCAGGGCGCTCTGGTTGTGCAGCAGGTGCTCGTACCAGTGACCGACCACGTACTCCGGGATGAAGATCGACACCACGTCGCGCGGGCTGCTGCGGCGCAGGCTCTTGACGTAGTCGATGATCGGCCGGGTGATCTCGCGGTACGGCGAGTCCAGCACCTTCAGCGGCACCTCGATGCCGCGCCGTTGCCACTCGGCCTGCAGGGCCTTGGTGTCGGCCGGGTCCACGTTGATGCTGAGCGCCTCCAGCGTGTCCGACCGGAAGAGCTTGGCGTACGACAGGGCCCGCAGGGTGGGCTTGTGCACCTTGGAGACCAGGACGATGGAGTGCACGCGGGAGGGCTTGACCTCCTCCTCGCTGCGCTCCTCGGCGGCCGCGAGCTCGCTGGAGACCCGGTCGTAGTGGCGCCGGATGGCCGTCATCATGCCGTAGAAGAGGACCATGCCCAGAACGGCGACCCAGGCGCCGTGCGTGAACTTGGTGAGCAGCACGACGACGAGGACGAGCCCGGTGAAGAAGGCACCGAAGGTGTTGATCGCCCGGGAGCGGATCATGTGGCGGCGCGCGACGGGGTCGGTCTCGGTGGCCAGGTGCCGGTTCCAGTGCCGGACCATACCGGTCTGGCTGAGGGTGAAGGAGACGAAGACGCCGACGATGTACAGCTGGATCAGCCGGGTCGAGTCGGCCCCGTAGATGTAGACCAGCACGCAGGCGAAGGCGGCGAGCAGCACGATGCCGTTGCTGAAGGCGAGACGGTCGCCGCGGGTGTGCAGCTGGCGCGGCAGGTAGCGGTCCTGGGCGAGGATCGAGCCGAGCACCGGGAAGCCGTTGTACGCGGTGTTGGCGGCCAGGAACAGGACCAGCGCAGTGGCACCGGCCAGGAGGACGAAGGGGATCGACCCGTCGCCGAAGACGGCGGAGGCGACCTGGGCGATCACCGGGTCCTGGGTGTAGCCGGGGCCGACCGGCCTGCCGTTCACCAGCAGGTCGGCGGCCGGGTTCTCGGCCATGCGCACGTTGGTGTTGAGGGCGAGCGCGATGATGCCGCAGAACATGGTGACGGCCAGGACGCCCATCAGCGCCAGGGTCGTCGCGGCGTTCTTGGACTTCGGCTTGCGGAAGGCGGGCACGCCGTTGCTGATCGCCTCGACGCCGGTGAGCGCGGCGCAGCCGGAGGAGAAGGCCCGCAGCAGGAGGAAGACGAGCGCGAAACTCGCGAGTCCGGTGTGCTCGGCCTTGATCGTGTAGCCGGCGGTCGGCGCGTGCATCTCGTCGCCGATCGCGATCCGGAAGATCCCCCAGGCCAGCATGCAGAAGACGCCGAAGACGAAGGCGTAGGTGGGGATGGCGAAGATCGTGCCCGACTCGCGCACACCGCGCAGGTTCATCAGCATGAGCAGGACGATCATGCCGATGGCGCCCAGCACCTTGTGCTCGACGAAGAACGGCACGGCCGAGCCGAGGTTCTCCACGCCGGAGGCGACCGACACGGCCACGGTGAGGACGTAGTCGACCAGCAGGGCGCTGGCCACGGTGAGCCCGGCGCGCGGGCCGAGGTTGGTCGTCGCGACCTCGTAGTCGCCGCCGCCGGAGGGGTACGCGTGCACGTTCTGCCGGTACGAGGCGACGACGGTGAACATCAGCACGACGACCGCGACCGCGATCCAGGGGCTGAAGTGGTAGGCCGACACTCCCGCGATCGACAGGACGAGGAGAACCTCTCCGGGCGCGTACGCCACGGACGACAACGGGTCGGAGGCGAAGACGGGGAGCGCCAGCCTCTTGGGGAGGAGCGTCTCTCCGAGCCTGTCGCTGCGGAGCGCCCGCCCGATCAGGATCCGTTTCGGAAGGTCGGTCAGTTTGGACACCCCGCGATGTTAGAGGATCGTCAAGACTTCCGATCCCCCCGCCCACCTATCAAGGGGTTGCGCGCGTGTGTAGCTTTGGGCGCGGTCTGAGACCCTGAGAGGGATCGGCCGGAATTGTTGGCAGCCGGAAGGACGGTCGTGCACGTCGTGATTATGGGATGTGGGCGAGTGGGTTCCACTCTCGCACACTCCCTTGAGCAGCAAGGTCATACGGTGGCCGTGATCGACCAGGACCCGACGGCCTTCCGCCGCCTGGGCGCCGGGTTCAGCGGACGCCGCGTGACCGGGGTCGGGTTCGACCAGGACACGCTGCGCGAGGCCGGCATCGAGGAGGCGGGCGCGTTCGCGGCCGTCAGCAGTGGTGACAATTCCAACATCATCGCGGCCCGGGTGGCCCGTGAGATGTTCGGCATCGAGAACGTCGCCGCGCGCATCTACGACCCGCGGCGCGCCGAGGTGTACCAGCGCCTGGGCATTCCCACCGTCGCCACCGTCCGGTGGACGGCCGACCAGATGCTCCGCCGCCTGCTGCCGTCCGGCGCGGAGCCGCTGTGGCGCGACCCGAGCGGGGGTGTGCAGCTCGCGGAGGTGCACACGGACACCGCATGGGTGGGCCACAAGATCAGCAGGCTCCAGGAGGAGACGGGGGTGCGCGTGGCGTTCCTCACCCGGCTGGGCGAGGCGATGCTTCCCACCTCGGAGACGGTCCTGCAGGAAGGCGACCTGGTGCACGTGATGATGCGCACGGACGAGGTCGAGCAGGTGGAGGCCGCGTGCGCGAACGGCCCTGAGGAGGCGCACCGATGAGGGTCGCCATTGCCGGGGCCGGGGCGGTCGGCCGCTCGATCGCGGGCGAGCTGTTGGAGAACGGCCACGAGGTCCTGCTGATCGACAAGAACCCGACCTCGATCTCGGTGGAGCGGGTCCCGCAGGCGGAGTGGCTGCTGGCCGACGCCTGCGAGATCACGTCGCTGGACGAGGCGGCGCTGCAGCGCTGCAACGTGGTGATCGCCGCCACCGGTGATGACAAGGTCAATCTGGTCGTCTCGCTGCTCGCCAAGACGGAGTACGGCGTCCCGCGCGTCGTCGCGCGGGTGAACAACCCCAAGAACGAGTGGCTGTTCAACGAGGCTTGGGGCGTGGACGTGGCCGTCTCCACCCCGCGCCTGATGTCGGCCCTGGTGGAGGAGGCCGTGAGCGTCGGCGACCTCGTCCGGCTCATGCGCTTCAGCCAGGGCGACGCGAACCTGGTCGAGTTGACCCTGCCGGAGGAGGCCGCGCTGGTGGGCACCCGGGTGGGTGAGGTCGCCTGGCCGGAGGACACCTCGCTGGTCACGATCATCCGCGGGCACCGCGTGCTCACCCCGTCCAAGGACGACGTACTCGAGGCGGGCGACGAGCTGCTGTTCGTCGCGGCTCCGCACCGCGAGGAGCAGCTGGAGGACCTGCTCTCGGTTCGCAGCGCCGGGGCCGGGGCGTAGGACGTACGACCGCGCGTAGACGAGGGGCGGCCGGAACCCGTCGGTTCCGACCGCCCCTCGTGCGTTCGCTGCCGGCGCGGGGGCGCCGGGTCAGTTGCCGGCGGCCTCCTTGGCGGCCCGCTCGGCCTGCTCGGCGCGCTCGGCCTCCTCCATCTCCGCGATCACGTCGATCGGCGGCGGGGCCTTGGCCAGGAAGATCCAGGTCAGGTAGACGCAGAGCAGGAACGGCGGGATTCCGAGGGCGACCTTGACCCAGCCGAGCTGGGTGGCGTTCCCCCAGATGTAGAGCGGGAAGAGGATCGCCGACTTGACGAGCAGGATGATGCCCCAGGCCCAGGTGGCCTTGGTGTAAGCGACGAGCCGGCCCGGGTTGCGCGTCCGCCAGGACAGGTTCTCCTTGAGGATCGGACCGAGCAGCAGTCCGATCAGCGGGTACTTCGCGAGCGCGGAGGCGACGTACGCGACGGCGAGCCCGAGGGTGTAGAGCATGCCGGGCAGGTAGAAGTTCTTCGCGTCGCCCGACATCATCGCGAACACCGCGCCAAAGGCCACGCCGAAGACACCGCTGAACGCGTGCTTGAGGGTCTGCCGGCGCACCAGGCGGGCCAGCGCCAGCACCAGGGTCAGGCCCAGCGCGGCGATGGCGGCGGTGTGGATGTCCCGGTTGATCGTGTAGATCAGGACGAAGACGAGTCCGGGCACCGTCGTGTCGATCATGCCCCAGACGCCGCCGAAGGCCTCCAGGAGCGCGTGGTCGGCGGCGGCCTTCGAGGCCGCCGCGTCGTGCTCCGGACCCTGTTCGGTCCTGGTCGTGGGCTGTGCCCCGGTCCGCTTGTCGATCGACGCCACCGGCTACTCCTGTCCGACCGGACGCAACTCGTACTTGGGATTGAACAGCACCGGACGGCCGCGGTTCATGGAGATCCGCCCCGACGCGATGATCCTGCGGCCCGGCTCGATGCCGACGATGCTGCGCCGGCCCAGCCACACCACGTCCAGCGGTGCGGAGCCGTCGAACAGCTCGGCCTCCAGGGCGGGCACACCGGCCCGCGGGCGCAGAGTGACAGCGCGTAGTGTACCGGTCACGGTGACTATGTCGCGATCGGAGCAGTCGCTGATCCGGGTGCACCCGACGTCCGCGGTGTCCTGCCGCAGCTCGTCGGAGTGCAGCTCCTCCTGGGAGCTGGACAGTCGGTCGAGCATCCTGCGGAAGCGGCCGGCCGGCCGGTCCGAACGGGTGGTACCACTCATACCTGGAAGGGTACCGGGCCGGGGTGAACGGATCACTGATCACTTCTCGAAGCGGTAGCCCATGCCTGGCTCGGTGATGAAGTGCCGCGGATGCGCCGGGTCGGCCTCGAGCTTGCGCCGCAACTGCGCCGTGTAGACCCGCAGGTAGTTGCTCTCGGTGCCGTAGGACGGGCCCCAGACCTCCTGGAGCAGCTGTTTCTGGCTGACCAGGCGGCCGGTGTTGCGGACCAGCACCTCCAGCAGGTGCCACTCGGTGGGCGTGAGCCGGACGTCGACTCCGTCGCGGTTGACCTTCTTGGCGGCGAGGTCGACGGTGAAGGACTCGGTCTCCACGGTCGCGGCACCGTCCTCGGGGCCGCCGGGCGTCGCGCGGCGGAAGGCGGCGCGCAGCCGGGCGAGCAACTCGTCCATGCCGAAGGGCTTGGTGACGTAGTCGTCGGCGCCCGCGTCGAGGGCCTCGACCTTCTCGTCGGAGGCCTGGCGGGCGGAGAGCACGATGATCGGCACCCGGGTCCAGCCGCGCAGCCCCCGGATCACCTCGACGCCGTCCATGTCTGGCAGGCCGAGGTCGAGCACGATGACGTCGGGGTGGCGGGCGGCGGCCAGCCGCAGCGCGGTGGCGCCGTCGTGGGCGGAGTCGACCTCGTACTTGCGGGCCCGCAGGTTGATCACGAGAGCGCGCACGATCTGCGGCTCGTCGTCGACCACGAGCACCCGGTTCATGGAACCTGCCTTTCCTTCATGGTGAGGGGGGTGGAGCGGGGATGCGGTGCGGGCACCGTCAGGTCGTCGCCTCGGCCGGGAGGTCCGGGGCGGCGGGGATGCTGCCGGGCGCGGCCGGGAGGGTGAGCACCATCGTCAGGCCGCCTCCCGGGGTGTCCTCGGGCTGCAGAGTGGCGCCCATGGAGTCGGCGAAGCCGCGGGCCACCGCGAGGCCGAGGCCCACGCCGTTGCCGAGGGGCGTCGCCGTACCGCTGGAACGGCTCGAAGATCCGTTCCTTCGCGGCGTCGGGAACACCGGGCCCGCGGTCGACGATGCGCAGGTCGACGTGGTCGCCCAGGGCGCTGGCGGCGACCAGCACCTGCGTGCCGGAGGGGCTGTACTTGACCGCGTTCTCCACGATGTTGGCGACGCTGCGCTCGAGGAGGCCGGGGTCGACGGAGACCATCGGGAGGGTCTCGGGGACGTCGAGGACGACGCTGCCGTCGGGGACGCCGCGCAGGGCCTTGGGGACGACCTCGTCGAGGTCCACCTCGCGGATCAGGGGGGTGACGGTGCCGGTCTGCAGGCGCGACATGTCGAGGAGGTTGCCGACCAGGTTGTCGAGCCGGTCCGCGCCCTCCTCGATGCCTTCCAGAAGCTCGGCCTCGTCCTCCTCGGACCAGGCGACGTCGCCGGAGCGCAGCGAGCTGACGGCCGCCTTGATGGCCGCCAGGGGGGTGCGCAGGTCGTGGGAGACAGCGGCGAGCAGGGCTGTGCGGATACGGTTGCCCTCGGCGAGCTTGTGGGCCCTGGCGGCCTCGTCCTCCAGCCGCTGCCGGTCCAGGGCTCCGACGGCCTGGGCCGCGAAGGCGGAGAGCACCCGCCGGTCGGAGGCGGGCAGCACCCGGCCGACGAGGGCGAGGGAGAGGTTGTCGCTGACCGGCACCTCCACGTCCGCGTCCTCGGGGCGCAGGCACTGCCGGTTGCCGACGCCGGCGGCGCAGGTCCAGGCGTCGTGCTCGCCGGCCCGCTCCAGCAGCGACACAGCCTCCATGCCGAAGGTCTCCCGGACCCGCTCCAGCAGGGCGTCCAGGGAGTGCTCGCCGCGCAGCACGCTGCCGGCCAGGTACGACAGGATCTCGGCCTCGGACTGGAGTCTGGCGGCCTGGTGGGTGCGGCGTGCCGCCAGGTCCACCACGGAGGCCACCGCGACGCCGACCACCACGAAGATCACGATGGCGATCAGGTTCTCGGGCTGGGCGATGGTGAAGGTGTGCAGGGGCGGCGCGAAGAAGTAGTTCAGCAGCAGGGAGCCGCCGACCGCCGAGACCAGTGCCGGGTAGAGGCCGCCGATGAGGGCGGCCGCGACCGTCAGGGTCATGAACAGCAGCATGTCGGTGGCGATGCCCAGGGCGGGGTGCAACTGGGTGAGGAACAGGCAGAGCAGCGCGGGGCCGAGCACCCCGGTCAGCCAGCCGGCGATCACCCGGGAGCGGCCGAGCTGAGCGCCGCGCGCCACGGGCATTCCCCGGCCTTTGGCGGCGTGCTCGTGGGTGACGATGTGCACGTCGAGGTCGGGCCCGGACTCACGGGCCACGGTCGCGCCCACGCCGGGCCCGAAGACGTACTGCCACGCGGGCCGGCGGCTGGTGCCGAGCACGACCTGGGTGGCGTTGACGCCGCGGGCGAAGTCCAGCAGGGCGCCGGGGACGTCCTCGCCCACCACGTGGTGGAAGGAACCGCCGAGGTCCTCGACGAGGGTGCGCTGGACGGCGAGTTCCTTGGGCGAGCCGGCCGTCAGGCCGTCGCTGCGCGCGATGTGGACGGCGAGGATCTCACCGCCCGCTCCCTTGGCGGCCATCCGGGCGGCGCGCCGTATCAGGGTCCGCCCCTCGGGCCCGCCGGTGAGGCCCACCACGATGCGCTCGCGGGCCTGCCAGGTGGCGGAGATCCGGTGGTCGGTGCGGTACTGCCGCAGGTATTCGTCGACCCGGTCGGCCACCCACAGCAGGGCCAGCTCGCGCAGCGCGGTGAGGTTGCCGGGCCGGAAGTAGTTGGACAGGGCCGCGTCGACCTTGTCGGAGGCGTAGATGTTGCCGTGCGCCATGCGGCGGCGCAGCGCCTGCGGCGACATGTCGACCAGCTCGATCTGGTCGGCGCGGCGGACCACCTCGTCGGGCACGGTCTCGCGCTGGCGCACGCCGGTGATCGACTCGACGACGTCGCCGAGCGACTCCAGGTGCTGGATGTTCACCGTCGATATGACGTTGATGCCGGCCTGGAGCAGTTCCTCGATGTCCTGCCAGCGCTTGTCGTTGCGGCTGCCGGGGATGTTGGCGTGGGCCATCTCGTCGACGAGGGCGACCTCGGGCCGGCGTGCGAGCACCGCGTCGACGTCCATCTCGGTGAAGACGGTGTCCCGGTAGCCGATCTCCTTCCGCCGCACGACCTCCAGGCCGGTCAGCATGACCTCGGTACGGGCGCGGTCGTGGTGCTCGACGAAGGCGACGACCACATCGGTGCCGCGCTCCAGGCGCCGGTGGGCCTCGGAGAGCATGGCGTAGGTCTTGCCCACTCCTGGGGCCGCCCCCAGGTATATCCGCAAAGTCCCGCGTGCCATGGCTCCACGTTCCACCTCGTGACGTGCCCCTTCAGGGCGCGTCCGACAGTAAGCATCCTATGGTCCCAGCAGCGGACAAATCGGATGTGATGCCCCTGCTGGGAACACGTTGACGCGCCCTTGACGCCCTCCCCTCGGTACGTGTCGAGGGCCCGGGCAGGACGGGGTCGTCATCGATGCCTCAGGTGACGTCCGGCAGGCGCACGAGCCGCCGGCTCTCGTCGAGGAAGTTCCTCTCGTGCTCGGCGGCGCCGACCCGTCCAGGGGCAGCGCGACCGTCGGCGCCGCCTCCGCCAGCGGGCCGAGCGCGAGCGCCGGGAAGTAGGTCAGGCCCGTGATGATCAGGATCGCGCCGACGAGCAGGCTCGCGAAGAGCGGTTTCTCGGTGCGCAGGGTGCCCGCCGTCGCGGGCACGGCCTTCTGCCTGGCGAGCGAGCCGGCCAGGGCCAGGACGAAGACCATCGGCACGAAGCGGCCGAGGACCATCGCGAGGCCGAGCGTGCTGTTGTACCACTGCGTGTTGGCGTTCAGGCCCGCGAAGGCGGAGCCGTTGTTGTTGCCGACGGAGGTGTAGGCGTACAGGACCTCGGAGAAGCCGTGCGGCCCGCTGTTGAGCATGGAGTGCGGCGGGTTCGGCAGGGCCATCGCCAGGGCGGTGAAGACCAGGACCACGGCCGGGGTGACCAGGATGTAGAGGGCGGCGAGCTTGATCTCGCGGGTGCCGATCTTCTTGCCCAGGTACTCCGGGGTGCGGCCGACCATCAGGCCCCCGCGATGTGGTCCGCCGAGCCGGGGTGCGCGAACTCGGCCCAGGTCATCAGCGTCACGAAGCCGACCCAGATCAGGCCCATGGCGGCGAGGATCGCGTAGCCCTGCCTGAGGTTGCCGGCCATCTTCCCGGGCTCGGCGTCCGGGTCGGCGCCGAGGCAGCGGTAGACCAGCCGCTCGACCCGCAGGTGCCGGTCGGAGCTGTAGACGGCGGCCATGTGGTCGCCGAGGGGGCGGTACGCCAGCGCCAGCGCCACGACGAGGGCGGTGACCTGGAGCACGTCAGCGGTAATGGGGCTCATGTCCGGGCCTCAGAATCTCTCGGGCCGGACGAATACCAGAACCAGATAGGCCAGCAGGGCGACGGCGACGACGAGGCCGGCGATGTTCTCGGCGCTCACAGCTTCGCCACCTGCTTGGCGATGAGGGCCACCAGTGCGAAGACCGTGATCGTGGTGACCACGAAGGCCAGGTCGGCCATCGTGTGCTCCTAGCTCTGGATCGGACGTTGACCAGGCCAGGGAACCTCCGTTCCCGCCGCTCGCGGACACCGTTGACGGCTTCCGTACGGGCCCTCACGACGCCTTGACGGCCCTTTGACGTTCACCCCGCTGACCTGTGAAAACGCCCGTGGGCCGACCTGTTGTCACAGGTCGGCCCACGGGCGTAGGGCAAGGCTGGGGCGCCGGGCCCCGGGGTTCAGTGCACTTCGGTGATCTCCGGGCCGCGGCGCATCGGGTCGATGCCGTCGGAGAAGCGGCCGCTCTCCTCCTGGGCGATGCCCTCGGGCACCATCTGGGCGTCGTTGGGCAGCTTCAGCACGATCGGGTCGCGCGGCGCCATCGGCGACTCGCCGCGGACGACGACGGTGTCGCGGAAGATCTGCTCCAGCAGGCCGGCGGTCTCGGGCTGGACGGCGCCCTGCCCGGAGATGACGCCCCGCAGGAACCAGCGCGGTCCGTCACAGCCGACGAAGCGTACGACCTGTACACCGTTGGCCCCGTTGGGCAGCTGCACCGGGACCTGGGCACGCAGCTCCCAGCCCAGCGGACCCTCGACCTCGTCGACGATGCCGCCCTGCTTGGTGATGCCGGACGCGATCTCGTCGCGGACCTCGCCCCAGATGCCCTCCGACTTGGGGGCGGCGAAGCCCTGCAGCTGGACGGCGCTCTCCCGGAGCACCACGGTCGCGGCGACGATGGACTCCCCGGCCACCTCGACGCGCAGTTCCATGCCCTGGACACCGGGCACGAACAGCCCGCCCAGGTCGACCCGGCCCTCGGCCGGGTCCCTGACCTCGCTCACGTCCCACGGGCCGTCCGGCCTCGGGGCGGGCGGAAGGTTGTACCGACGGGACTCCATGGAGTCGTCCGACTCCTCGGCGTCTTCGGCCAGCTCGTCAGGGCTCTCGGCCGCGAGCTCGTCGAGGGCGTCTCCGCGCTCCTTGCGACGACGACGGAACACGTCACTGTCCTTCCCGGTCAGCGATGACCGATGCGTATCCATTGCCGGACGGACCGACCGGCGAGCCATCCACCGCGGCATGACCCCCCGTGGAGCCGAAGCCCCCTGCCGCCCGTACCGAACCGGGCAGTTCCGCCACCTCGTGGAAGCGGACCCGCTCGACCTGCTGGACGACCAGTTGGGCGATCCGGTCCCCTGCTGCGAACCGTACGCTCTCGCGCGGGTCCAGGTTGACCACGATCACCTTGATCTCCCCACGGTACCCGGCATCAACCGTTCCCGGGGCGTTCACGAGGGCCACTCCGCACCTCGCGGCGAGGCCCGAGCGCGGGTGCACGAAGGCGGCGTAGCCGTCCGGCAGCGCGATCGACACCCCCGTGGGCAGCACGGCGCGTTCGCCGGGGGCCAGTTCGGCCGCCTCGGTGGTGACGAGGTCGGCCCCGGCGTCGCCCGGGTGCCCGTAGGAAGGAATCGGGACGTCCTCGTGCAAACGGTGGATGAGGACGTCGACCGGGGGGCGACCGCCGCCGGTCACGGGTTCACCTCGAAGGCGCGCGCGACCTTGATCTGGTCCGGGTCGGACATCGCGGCGTGGATCTCCTCGGGGCGGCCGTGGTCGGTGAAGTGCTCCAGCTTGACCTCGATGAACAGCGCGTCCGCGCGGACCGCGACGGGGCCGTCGGGGCCGCCGATCCGGCCGACCGCGGTGGAGTAGATCTTGCGCCCGGCCACGGCGGTGCAGCGGGCCTCCAGGTGGAGGGTGGCGCCGACCGGCACGGGCTGCACGAAGTCGGTCTCCAGGCGGCCGGTCACGGCGATGGTGCGCAGCAGCCAGGCGAGGGAGCCGAGCGTCTCGTCGAGCGCCGTGGCGAGCACACCGCCGTGCGCCAGGCCCGGGGCACCCTGGTGGGCGGGCTGGACGGTGAACTCTGCCGTCACGCTGACGCCCTCACCTGCCGTGGCCTCCAGGTGCAGACCGTGCGGCTGCGCCTCGCCACAGCCGAAGCAGTGGTCGTAGTGCGCGCCCAGCGGCTGGCCGGGGGCGGGGGCGTCGGGGTGCCGCTCGGGCGCGACGGCGTCGCGCGGCGGTGTCAGGCCCGGACGGTCCGGGCCGGCGTCGGTCGTAGCTCCACTCACGCGGGAGACCCTACCCTCCTGCGGGATCGTTTCCCGCCGCCCGGCCGTTGTCCTTCCGGCCCCGCGGCCCGCCCATCACCGGAGCACCCTCCCTTGGAGCACCCCATGACCCCCAGGTCCGTCGTCGTCACAGGAGCCGGGTGCGGGATCGGCCTCGCCATCACCCTCGAACTGGCCCACGCCGGTCTCGACGTCATCGGGACGGTACGGAGTCAGGAGAAGGCGGAGGCGTTGCGGGAGGCGGTGGAGCGCACCGGCGCGTCGGTGCGCACTGTGCTCCTGGACGTCACGGACGCCACGTCCTCCGTCCGGGCGTTCACCGAGATCGCCACGATGACGGACGGCGGCCCGTGGGCCGTGGTGAACAACGCGGGGATCGCCCAGCCCGGCGCGATCGAGGACGTCGACGACGAGCAGGTGCGGCAGCAGCTGGAGACCAACCTGGTGGCCCCGGCGCGCATCGCCCGCCTGGTGCTGCCCACGATGCGGGCCAGGCGCGCGGGGCGGATCGTCAACATCTCCTCGGTCTCCGGGCGGGTCTCGATGCCGCTGCTCGGCTGGTACTGCGCCAGCAAGCAGGGCCTGGAGGCGATGACGGACGCGCTGCGGATGGAGGCCGCCCCGTTCGGGGTCAAGGTCGTGCTGGTGGAGCCCGGCTCGTACGGCACGGACATCTGGCAGCGCGGCGCGAGCCGGCTCCCGCAGCGCCGCAACTCGGCCTACCGGCACCAGTACGAGGCCGCCGAGGAACTGGTCAAGCGGGAGCTGCCCTCGCCGCGCCCGGTGGCGCGCACGGTGCTGAAGGCGCTCACGGCGCCGCGGCCGCTCCCCCGCTACCTGGTGGGCGCCGACGCCCGGTCCTCCGCCGTCCTGGACGCCGCCCTGCCGACCGCCGCGACCGACTGGGCCAAGCAGATCGCCATGGGGCTGCGCCGGCCCCCGCGCGCCGCGCACACGCTGACGAGGCTGCGGTCCCGGGGCGGGCGCTGACCGGGCGGCATGACAAGCTGGGTGTCATGACCGTCATGACCTATGAGGAGCGGCTCACCGCGCCGCGTTCGTGGTGGGCGCTCGCCGTCGGCGCGGGCATCTCGCTGGCGCTGATCCTGCTGCCCCTCGGGCCGCTGGCACTGCTCGGCGGGCTCGTGGGCGGCACGGCCGTCGGCGCGGCCCTGGTCAGCGCCTACGGCTCGCCGCGGCTGCGGGTGGTGGCCGGCTCGCTGGTGGCCGGGGACGCCAGGATCCCGGTGACGGCGCTCGGCGAGGCCACGGTGCTGGACCGGGACGAGGCCCTGGCCTGGCGGTCGTACAAGGCCGATCCGCGCGCCTTCATGCTGCTGCGCGCCTACGTGCCGACCGCGCTCAAGGTCGAGGTCACCGACCCGGACGACCCGACGCCTTACCTGTACCTGTCGACGCGCTCACCCGAGCGCCTCGCCGCGGCCCTGCGGGACGTACGCGTCTGAGCCCGGGGCGCCCCGGCGCACGGCGCTGGGCGCCGGGCGGGTCAGCCGCCGGGCCCGAGCGCGGGCGGGGGTTCCTCCTCGGCCGACAGCAGGCCCCAGGGCACCTGGCGGTGGCGCAGGTCCTTGCGGATCTGCTCCGCGAGTTTCCTGGTGTCGCGCCGGTTCATCACGGCACCGACGGCCGCGCCGACCATGAACGGGGTCAGCGTCGGCAGGTTGCGCATGGTGCGCTTCATCAGTTGCTGGCGCAGTTCGCGCTTCATCCTGCCGCCGAGCGCGATGTTCAGCGTGGACGGCTTGGAGAAGTCGATCCCGCGCCGCTCGGTCCACTCGGCGAGGTACATCGTCGAGCGCTGTCGCAGTGAACCCGGGGCGCGCAGCCCGTAGACCTCGTGCAGCTCGGCGATGAGTTTGTACTCGACCAGGGCGACCCCGAGGGTCTCCGAGGCCAGCTCCGCCGGCATGGCCGGCGGCGTGGGCAGCATGGCGGCGGCGCCGATGCCGGCGCCGACCGTCGCGGTGCCCATCGTGGCGGCGTACACCAGCTTGTCGGCCAGCTCCTCGGGCCCGAGCCCGGGGAACTGGCGGCGAAGCGTCTCCAGGTCCCTGACGGGGACCCTCGGGGCCGTCTCGACGAGCCCGTCGACGAAGGTGTTCAGCGCCGCCTTGGCGCGTGCACGTGCCCTTGCTGCACGGCCGGGGGGACGGAGCGGGACGAGATCGCCCGCCGGCCCCTCCGTTGCGCCCGCGAGCGAGGCCTCATGGCCTCGCTCGTCGTCGCTCGCCACGGTCCGGCTTTCCGTCAGGCCGCGCAGTCGCGGCAGATCGGGTTGCCGTTCTTCTCCGTCGCCAGCTGGCTGCGGTGATGCACGAGGAAGCAGCTCATGCAGGTGAACTCGTCCGCCTGCCTCGGCAGCACCCGGACCGACAGCTCCTCGTTGGAGAGGTCGGCTCCGGGCAGCTCGAGGGATTCGGCCTGGTCGAACTCGTCCACGTCGACCGTGGAGGTCGACTTGTCGTTCCGCCTGGCCTTCAGTTCCTCGATGCTGTCCTCGTTGACGTCATCGTCGGTCTTGCGTGGGGTGTCGTAATCAGTAGCCATGTATCGCTCTCCCCCTCTGGGTGTCTGCGGTGTCTCCAGCGCACGTAACGCACGGGAGGCCGGTCTTGTGCCCGGCCCGAAGCGGAGATTTTGCCTTACATCAAGTGCCGTTACTCAATCGACACCCAACCGCACCCCCGAAGAGGTGATCGCAACCGCCGCCGGTGATGACCGGAAACGGCCCACTTGTCGCACCTTGCTCGCGCCTCCACGTGTACTTCCCGTGATCATGACCTGCGGAAACATGGATTTTTCCGCTCTTTTCCCGGAGGTTGCGACCACGGAGAGTACCGGCGTCCGAAATCGTATGTGTGATCGCTCACAGCATGCCCCGGAGGCGCGCAGACCGCAAAATTCCGCGCAAAGCGAACATGTACCCGGGGGTGTCGTGTGACGGGTCACACGGGAATGACAACCCGCATGACCAGGCCACCTCCCTCGCGCGGGACCGCGGTGATCGTTCCACCGTGGGCCCGGGCGACGGACTTGGCGATGGACAGCCCGAGGCCGGCCCCCTTGTCGCTGCCCGTGCGCTCGTTGCCCAGCCGCCGGAAGGGCTCGAACAGGTTGTCGATCTCGTACGCGGGGACGACGGGCCCGGTGTTGGTGACCGTCAGGACCGCGGAGCCCGGCTCGACGCCCGTGACGACCTCCACCCAGCCCTCGTTCGCGACGTTGTACCGGACGGCGTTCTGCACCAGGTTCAACGCGATGCGCTCCAGGAGCACCCCGTTGCCCTGCACGACGGCCTCGCCCAGCGCGGCGCGCAGCTCCACGCCCTTGGCCTCGGCCTCGCTGCGGGTCTGCTCCAGCGCCTGGGTCGCCGCCTCGGCCAGATCCACCGGCTTGCGGTCGACGATCTCGTTGTCGCTGCGGGCGAGCAGCAGCAGGCCCTCCACCAGCTGCTCGCTGCGCGTGTTGGTGGCAAGCAGGTTCTTGCCCAGCTGTTGCATGTCCGGGGAGGCGTTGGGGTCGGCGAGCTGGACCTCCAGCAGTGTGCGGGTGATCGCCAGCGGCGTTCTCAACTCGTGGGAGGCGTTGGAGACGAAGCGGCGCTGGGCGTCGAAGGACCGCTCCAGGCGCTCCAGCATGTCGTCGAAGGTGTCGGCCAGTTCCTTGAGCTCGTCGTCCGGGCCGGTCAGGTGGATCCGCTGGGTCAGGTCGGAGCTCACCACACCGCGCGCGGTGCGGGTGATCCGGCCCAGCGGCGCCAGCACCCGGCCGGCCAGCAGGTAGCCGAAGGCGAAGGCGAGCACGGCCAGACCGATGAGGGCGAACAGCGAGCGCTTCAGCAGGACATTCAGGGCGTACTCGCGCTGCACGGCCAGGCAGTGGACGTAGGCCTTGTTGAAGGCGTCGGGATTGGTCGGGCCGGTGGGAAGCTCGGGGCACAGCCCGGTGAGCGACAGCCGGCCCGCCTCGACGTGGAACTGCGCCTCGGTGCCCTGGCGGATGGCCTGGGCCGCCAGCATGTAGATGATCCACAGCAGTATCACCCCGGCGATCAGGAACATGCCGCCGTAGAGCAGGGTGAGCCTTATCCGGATCGTCGGGCGCAGCAGCGGCATGGGCCGGGCGGCCTGCTTGGGATCCCAGGTGGGCTTGGGCGGGACCGCCTGCGGAGCAGGCGGGGTCGTCGAAGACGACGAGGGCGCGGGCACGGCGGATCAGATCCGGTATCCGGAGCCGGGCACGGTGACGATCACCGCGGGCTCGCCGAGCTTGCGGCGCAGCGTCATGACGGTGACCCGCACGACGTTGGTGAAGGGGTCGGTGTTCTCGTCCCAGGCCTTCTCCAGCAGCTGCTCCGCGGAGACCACGGCGCCCTCGCTGCGCAGCAGGACCTCCAGCACCGCGAACTCCTTGGGGGCCAGGTGGACCTGCCGGCCCTCCCGGGTCACCTCGCGGCGGTTGGGGTCCAGCTTGATCCCGGAGCGCTCCAGCACGGGCGGCAGCGGCGCGGTCGTGCGGCGCCCGAGGGCGCGTACGCGGGCGGTGAGCTCGGTGAAGGCGAAGGGCTTGGGGAGGTAGTCGTCGGCGCCCAGTTCCAGGCCCTCGACGCGGTCGCTCACGTCACCGGCGGCGGTCAGCATCAGGACCCGGGTCGGCAGGCCCAGTGCCACCAGCTTGCGGCACACGTCGTCCCCGTGGACGACCGGCAGGTCGCGGTCGAGGACGACGACGTCGTAGTCGTTGACCCCGATCCGCTCCAGGGCGGCACCGCCGTCATAGACGACGTCGACGGCCATGGCCTCACGGCGCAGTCCGGTGGCTACCGCATCGGCGAGCAGCTGCTCGTCCTCGACGACCAGTACGCGCAAGGCGCTGTTCCTTCCCTAGGCACTTCTCGAAGAGCCGTGCACAGCCTGCCTGTGCAGGCTGAACGCCCCTCCATCCTGCACCGGGCGGCCGTAAAACAGGGGTAAGAGGTGGTGGCGCCGATTTCTTCGCGTCCCGGAGGTTTCTGCTCCGGCGGGCCTGGGGAGGACGACTGCACACCCCCGATCACGCCCGCAGGGCGTCCGTGACTCCCGTGGCACCAGCCGCTGTGTGATCCGAGGGGTCCCCGACAAGACCTGTGAACGACCCCGCACATCGCACGACCCCGAATATCCCTGTGTCAACCCACGACGACGAGGGGGCGCCACCTGATGGACGCATTCACCACTGGAATCCTGCAGCGCATACACAGCACCGAATCCGACCTTCTGCGCGCCCGCGAGGACGGGGACGACTTCCTGGCCGAGGTCGAGGAGGCCGAGCTGGCGGACCTGCGCCGCCTCGCCGCTGAGCACGGCGTCCAGGTGCTGCCCAAGATCGCCTGAGATCGCCCAGGGCGGCACAGCCGAACGCCGCGCCCCGGACACCTGGACAGGTGCCGGGGCGTTCGCTTGCCCGCCGCCGGTCGGCGGCGGGCGCCGGGCGCCGGACGTCGCCCGGCGGCGGAGGCAGCGGAGGCGGCGGCCTCAGTCGTGCCAGGCCCCGAGTTCGTCGAGCAGCCGCTGCAGGGGCTCGAACAGCCCCGGCGGGGCCGCCACGGTCAGCTCCGTGGATTCCGCCACTCCCGGGCGGCCCCCGGTCAGGGCACCGGCCTCGCGGGCGAACAGGGCGCCCGCCGCGTAGTCCCACGGGTTGAGACCGCGCTCGTAGTAGCCGTCGAGGCGGCCGCAACCCACGTCGCACAGGTCGATGGCGGCGGATCCGCCACGGCGTATGTCCCGCAGCCGCGGGACCAGCTCGCGCAGCACCCTCGCCTGGCCCTCGCGGCGCTCCTTCAGGTAGCCGAAGCCGGTGCCGATCAGCGCCTGCTCCAGCGGCGGTGCCGGGCGGACGGCCGCCTCGCGGTCGTTGACCCACGCGCCCCGACCCAGCACCGCGCGGTAGCTCTCGCCGTGCATCGGGGCCTCGACGACCCCGACGAGCGTCTCGCCGTCCAGCTCCGCCGCGATGCTCACGGCCCACGACGACAGGCCGTAGAGGTAGTTCACGGTGCCGTCCAGCGGGTCGATCACCCACCGGACCCCGCTGCTGCCCGGGGTGCTGGCGCCCTCCTCGCCCAGGAGCCCGTCGTCCGGGCGGCGCTCGGTGATGAAGGAGGCGATCAGCTTCTCGGCGGCGATGTCCATCTCGGTGACGACGTCGATCGGGCTGCTCTTGGTGGCGGCCACGCCGAGGTCGGCCGGGCGGCCGTCGCGCAGCAGCTCACCCGCCCTGCGGGCGGCCTCCACGGCCACGGCCAGGAGTTCGTCCTTGAGGTGGTCGGTCACGGTACTCCTCGTGCTTACGGGTACGTCGGTCACTCGGCGCCCGCGGCTGCGGGACGGGGGCTGCGCGCCGGGCAGCAGCCCACCGGGCACACGTCGTGGCTGGGCCCGAGCGCCCCCAGCGCGCACCGCTCGGGGGTCAGGCCCCGCTCGGTGGCGGCGCGCTCCAGCACCAGCTCGCGCACGGCGGCGGCGAAGCGCGGGTCCGCTCCCACGGTGGCGGCGCGGGCGACGGGCAGGCCCAGTTCCGCGGCCTTGGCGGTCGCCTCGGTGTCGAGGTCGTACTTGACCTCCATGTGGTCGGAGACGAATCCGATCGGCACCATGACGGCGGCGGGGGCCCCGGAGGCGTGCAGCTCCTCCAAGTGGTCGCAGATGTCCGGCTCCAGCCACGGGATGTGCGGAGCGCCACTGCGGGACTGGTAGACGAGCTTCCACGGGCGGTCGGTGCCGGTGGCCTCGCGGACGGCATCGGCGATCACCTGGGCGGTGTCCAGGTGCTCGGCGACGTAGGCGCCGCCGGCTCCGTCCTCGGTGTGCGCCTCGGGCCGTCCCGAGGTGTCGGCGGCGGCCGTGGGGATCGAGTGGGTGGTGAACGCCAGGTGGGCCCCGTCGCGGACGTCCTCGGGGAGCGTGGCGAGGGCGGTCAGCACCGCGTCGATCATGGGCCGGACGAAGCCGGGGTGGTTGAAGTAGTGCCGCAGCTTGTCCACGCGGGGCACGGGACGGCCCTCGGCCTTGAGGGCGGCCAGGGAGTCGGCGAGGTTCTCGCGGTACTGCCGGCAGCCGGAGTAGGAGGCGTACGCGCTGGTGGCCAGGACCAGCACCCGGCGGTGGCCGTCCTCGGCCAGCTCGCGCAGGGTGTCGGTCAGGTAGGGCGCCCAGTTGCGGTTGCCCCAGTAGACGGGCAGGTCGAGGCCGTGCCCGGCGAAGTCCTTGCGCAGCGCCTCCAGCAGTTCGCGGTTCTGCGCGTTGATGGGGCTGACCCCGCCGAAGAGGAAGTAGTGCTGCCCCACCTCCTTCAGGCGCTCACGGGGGATGCCCCGGCCGCGCGTGACGTTCTCCAGGAAGGGGACGACGTCGTCGGGCCCTTCGGGCCCCCCGAAGGACAGCAGGAGCAGTGCGTCGTACGGAGCGGCGGTGCCGGCCTCGGTGTGATCGGACATGTTCCGATCCTCCCACCCGGTGGCGGCGGCCGAGGAACCGGCGAAAATCGCTTGCGCTCCCTTTGTAAGCTGTGTGACGCAGTCACATTCCTTACCTGAACCCCCTGAACATCGGCGACGTAGCCGTGGAGCGCCCTGTGTCCAGTCCCTATCGCGCGATCTTCTCCATTCCGGGGACGAGGGGTTTCTCGGCGGCCGGCTTCATCGGCCGGATGCCTCTGTCCATGCTCGGCATCGGCATCGTGACGATGATGTCCCAGGTCACCGGCCGC
Source organism: Actinacidiphila sp. bgisy160 (assembly GCF_057707815.1). Taxonomy (NCBI): domain Bacteria; kingdom Bacillati; phylum Actinomycetota; class Actinomycetes; order Kitasatosporales; family Streptomycetaceae; genus Actinacidiphila; species Actinacidiphila sp. bgisy160. Next base: position 22,845 of record NZ_JBYIQW010000021.1, on the reverse strand, counting down.
TACGGGGTCGCGGGCGGGCTCGCGGCCACGTTGGCGCTGGCCGGGGCGGCGCTGGGCCCGCAGGTCTCCCGCCTGGTCGACCGCTACGGGCAGCGCAGGGTGCTGCGCCCGGCCGCCGGGATCACGGTGCTGGCGGTGGCGGGCCTGCTGGTGTGCGTAAGGACCGGGGCTCCGGACTGGACGCTCTTCGCGTGCGTCGCGTCGGCGGGGACGACACCGAGCCTGGGCGCCATGGTGCGGGCGCGGTGGGCCATGATCCACCGGGGGTCGCCGGCGCTGCTGCACACCGCCTACTCCTTCGAGTCCGTCGTCGACGAGGTCTGCTTCATCGTGGGCCCGATCCTGTCGATCGGGCTGTGCACCATCTGGTTCCCGGAGGCGGGGCCGCTGCTGGCGGTGCTCTTCCTGGCGGCCGGGGTGTGGCTGCTGACGGTGCAGCGCGCCACGGAGCCGCCGCCGCACCCGCGCGAGCAGCACTCCCCCGGATCCGCGCTGCGCTCGGGCGGACTGCAGGTGCTCGTGCTGACCTTCGTCGCGACCGGGGCGATCTTCGGCGCCGTGGACGTGAACACGGTGGCCTTCGCCGAGGAGCAGGGCCACAAGGCCGCGGCGAGCGTGGTGCTGGCGGTCTACGCGGCGGGTTCCTGCCTCGCGGGTGTGCTTTTCGGCCTGATGAGGCCGACGGGAACGGCCTCCCGCCGGTTCCTGCTGGGGGTGGCGGCCATGGCGGTGAGTATGATCCCGCCACTACTGGTCGGGAACCTGCCGTTCCTGGCCGTGGCGCTGTTCGTCGCGGGCCTGTCCATCGCACCGACGATGGTCACCACCATGGCGCTCGTCGAGCAGTTGGTACCGCGCGCGAAACTGACCGAGGGCATGACGTGGACGAGCACGGGGCTCGCGGTCGGTGTGGCGCTCGGCGCCTCTCTGGCCGGGTGGGTGATCGACGCGGCGGGGGCCCGGGCCGCGTTCGCGGTACCCGCCTCCGCCGCGGCTCTCGCCGTGGTGGCGGCCTTCCTGGGGTACCGCCGGCTGGAGCCGGCGCCGGAGCTGGAGGGGACGCGTGCGCATGGGTACGACGAGCAGGACCGCCGGGAAGACCACATGGCATAACTGGGCGGGCAACGTGCGGGCCCTGCCCGCGCGGACCGAGTCGCCCGCCTCGGTGGACGAACTGACGGCCGTGGTCCGCAAGGCGGCCGCCGACGGGCTCCCGGTCAAGGCGGTGGGCACCGGGCACTCCTTCACCTCGACCGCGGCGACCTCGGGCGTTTTGATCCGGCCCGAGCGGATGACCGCGGTGCGGGACATCGACCGCGAGGCCGGCACGATCACGGTGGAGTCGGGTGTCCAGCTCAAGCACCTCAACGCGATGCTCGCCGCCGAGGGCCTGTCGCTCACGAACATGGGCGACATCATGGAACAGACCGTGGCCGGCGCGACCAGCACCGGTACCCACGGCACGGGCCGCGACTCGGGCTCCATAGCCGCCCAGATCAAGGCGCTGGAACTGGTGCTCGCCGACGGTTCGGTGCTCCGCTGCTCGGCGCGGGAGAACGCCGAGGTCTTCGCCGCCGCCCGGATCGGGCTGGGGGCGCTCGGCGTGGTCAGCGCGATCACCTTCGCGGTCGAGCCGCTCTTCCTTCTCGCCGCGCGCGAGGAACCCATGCGCTTCGACCGGGTGGTCGCCGAGTTCGACCAGCTGGTCGAGGAGAACGAGCACTTCGAGTTCTACTGGTTCCCGCACACCGACGGCTGCAACACCAAGCGGAACAACCGCAGCCAGGGCCCCGCCGCCCCAGTCCCGGGGGTGCGCGGCTGGATCGACGACGAGCTCCTGTCCAACGGGGTCTTCCAGGCGGCCTGCGCCCTGGGCCGGGCGGCGCCCTCCCTCATCCCGGGCATCGCCCAGGTCTCCAGCCGGGCCCTGTCGGCCCGCACCTACACCGACATCCCGTACAAGGTGTTCACCCACCCGCGGCGTGTGCGTTTCGTGGAAATGGAGTACGCGGTGCCGCGCGAGGCCGCGGTGGAGGTGCTGCGCGAACTGAAGTCCATGGTCGAGTCGTCGGAGTTCAGGATCAGCTTCCCCGTGGAGGTGCGGGTCGCCCCGGCGGACGACATCGCGCTCTCGACGGCCTCCGGCAGGGACACCGCCTACGTCGCGGTGCACATGTACCGCGGCAGCCGGTACCAGGAGTACTTCACCGCGGTCGAGCAGATCATGACCGCCCATCAGGGCCGCCCTCACTGGGGCAAGATCCACACCCGGGACGCGGAGTACTTCGCCGAGGCCTACCCGCGCTTCCCGGAGTTCACCGCCCTGCGCGACCGGCTCGACCCGGACCGGCTGTTCCGCAACGACTACCTGCGGCGGGTGCTCGGCGAATAGTTCCGCTTGTGGGGTTTTTGCGAAGATCCTGCCCCAACTCCCTTGGCGTGCGCGAAGTTCGACGGCGCGGCGCCCCACCGACATGGCCCAAATGGAGTACTGTGACAAATCCTGGCTCCGGGGGGAGACGGCGCACTCGTCCCGGGGTGCCGTCGATCGAACCGGAGGCACTTGACGCCGAGTGGTGCGTTTGGTCACTCAGCGTTGCAAATAGGTAACCGTGCCATAACGGCGTGTCACGGCACATGCCCGACACGCCGGGAAACTCAGCAAGGTTGTGGCAGGCTGCACCCGGGCAGGTCACACTCGTCCATCGGGAGCAGCGACGCACGTGACGTCGGCAGGCACCACCCGGGAGGTAACCGTGCCCGAACTGCGTGTCGTGGCTGTCAGCAACGACGGCACACGACTGGTGCTCAAGGCTGCCGACAGCACGGAGTACACGCTTCCGATCGACGAACGTCTGCGTGCCGCCATTCGCAACGACCGCGCGCGGCTGGGCCAGATCGAGATCGAGGTCGAGAGCCATCTGCGCCCGCGTGACATCCAGGCGCGGATACGAGCCGGGGCCACCGCGGAGGAGGTCGCGCAGCTCGCCGGGATCCCCGTGGAGCGCGTCCGGCGCTTCGAGGGCCCGGTGCTGGCGGAGCGCGCCTTCATGGCCGAGCGGGCCCGCAAGACCGCGGTGCGGCGTCAGGGCGAGAGCACCGGTCCGCAGCTCGGTGAGGCGGTGACCGAGCGGTTGCTGCTGCGCGGCGCCGAGAAGGACAGCGTCCTGTGGGACTCCTGGCGCCGTGACGACGGCACGTGGGAGGTCCTCCTCGTCTACCGGGTGGCCGGCGAGCCGCACTCCGCGAGCTGGACGTACGACCCGCCGCGCCGGCTCGTCCAGGCCGTGGACGACGAGGCGCGCGCACTCATCGGGGAGACGACCCAGGAGCCGGCACAGGAGCCGAGCTACCCCTTCGTGCCGAGGATCGCGCGGCTGCCGCGCGACCGGGCGTTGGACCGGGCCGACCGCACCGAGCGGACGGAGCGGGCAGAGCGCACCGCCGAGGAGCGCGCGGAGGAAGAGCGCGACTCCCTGACCAGCCTCCTGGAGGCGGTACCCAGCTTCCGCGGCGACATGGTCGTGCCGGCCCAGGCCGGGCCGCCCTCCACCACGCCCGACACGGCGACCGCGACCGCGGCCACGGATGCCGAACCCGACGCGTCCGAGGCGGACGAGGCGGCACCGCCCGCTGCCAGCGCCGGCGCGGGCTCCGCGTACGCCGACGTCCTGATGCCGCGTTCGGTCGGCGCCCATCGCGACCGGCTGGTCGGCTCAACGGACCGCCAGGCCGAGGCGGACGGGGTCCGTCCGGGGCGGCGGGCGACGGTGCCGAGCTGGGACGAGATCGTGTTCGGGAGCCGACGCAAGAAGCAGGACTAGCGTTCCGCCTCCCGGAAGTCAGAACGGCCGGTCCCGACCCGCCGATTCCCCAACCACACGCAGAGAGCCGGACCCGGCATCGGGTCCGGCTCTTTTCCATAGCCCTGCGCCCGCCGACGGGTCGCCCAGGCAGGAATGAAAGTCCCAAGATGACATCCGGCGGAAAGCGGGCACAGCAGGCGAATCGCCTGGAGCGCGCCGTGCACAACTTCTGAGATTCCTCTGAGTCTTCGGCACGAGACAGGGAGTGCTCCCAGCCGGGCTCCCCGCGCTCACTCCTCGAACGTGGCACATCGATCCCGCTATGCACTGAGGAGAGGTATATGCCGTACCGCGGACGACCCGCGGACCGGTGCGGATACGCACCTTGTGTGCGTATTGTTCGCCGGTGCCCTCGGGGATGTGCGCATCTCGTGGATGCCCTGTGAGCGAAAGAGTCACAGGAGACCCATGGTGTAGCGTCTCCGTTCGAAGTGGCGAGTGGCCTGGGCCGAGGTTTCCCGAGCCGGCGGAAACGGTGTCGGGCAATCGCGTGAAAGCGCATCATGGGGGCGGATGCACGTCCATACGAATACCGCCACGCTTGTTCCGTCACATTGCCCCGGCACGGAGGAGCAGGGAATTCAGGCGTGATCGAAAAATCCACTTTTCCGTACGGACGGCGCGGAGCGCTCGCATCGGCCGGCCGCATCGCCGCGCTGCTGCTGGTGCTCGTCCTGCCGGTCGCCGTCGCGCCGGAGGCGTCCGCAGCAGTGTCCTCCGCCCCGATACCCGGCTCGCCCCTGGACGCCTACAACCGGCACATCGCGTACGACACCGGCGTGCACGAGATCGCCCGCCTCGCGGCCCTGATCTCCTACACCCTGATGGTGGCCACGGTGCTGTTCGGCGTCGTACTGCGGCTCAGGTTCCTGCAGCGCACGGTCAACCGGGCGACGGTCTACGGAGCCCACATGACTCTGGCGCTGTCCGCGCTGATCTTCGGCGCCATTCACGGCGTCACCTTCCTCTACCAGCCGATCTGGCATATCGGGGTGAGTGAACTCACCCTGCCCTTCACCGGCGGTCTGCAGCGGCTGCCGGTGGGGTTCGGGATTCTGGGAACGGAACTGGGGATCGCGGTCGGCTGCTCGGTGTGGCTGCAGCAGCGGCTGGGGTACCACCGGTGGCTGAGGTTCCACCAGCTCGCCTACGCGGCGTTCCTCCTGATCTGGCTCCATGTCTTCACGGTGCATCCGGAACCACGCCATCTCGACGTCGTCGCGGTCGTCGTGGCGGGCGGAGCGGGCGCGTGCCTGCTCGCCTTCCTGATCCGTGTCCTGCCGTCACGCTCCAGGCTGCGGCAGCGCTCGGCTCTGGCCTCGGAGGGCCTGCGTTGACGTACCCCGCACCGGATGCCCAGCCCCACGGCGGCTACGCCCCCCGGCAGCCGGCCGCGCACTCCGGGTACCCCCACCCGGCCCCGGCGGACCGCCACCCCGGATCCGCCCCCCTGCGGCCGGGGCCGCCCGGGTATGCCTTGTCGCACCCCGCCCCGTACGTCCCGCACCAGCAGCAGCGTCAGGACGACCGCCCGGTACCGCACGACGCCGTGCCTTCCCCGCTCGCCGTCCCGGAGCGGGAGCACCCGCCGATTCCGGCGCAGTCCTTCCAGTCCCCGGCTCCGGCGCTCGTGCCCGAGACGGCGCCCGTCCGGATCAGCGTCGACAACAACCGCTGCCACATCTACGGAATCTGCCAGCAGGAGGCCCCCGAGGTCTTCCGGATCTCCGGGAGCGGCTCGCTCCACTACACGCGCAATGTGCCGGCCGAGTTCGCGGCGCAGGCGCGGCAGGCCGTGCGCTGCTGTCCGATGCAGGCCATCGGGATCCGCAGCGGCTCGGCCCCGGGCGGACGACAGCCCGTCCGGAGGCAGCGCAGCGGCCTGGCCACTCGCGGCAGCAGGCGGCGCATCGTCGTGGCGGGCGGCGGACTCGCCGGGCTGAGCGCCGCGACCCGGCTGCGGGAACGGGGCTTCGAGGGCGAGCTGGTGATCGTGGGTGAGGAGAGCCGCCGGCCGTACAGCCGTCCGCCGTTGTCGAAGCAGTACCTCGCCGGCCGGCTCGGCGCGGAGCAGCTCACCTTCCGGGCGGACGAGGCGCTCGACGCCCACTGGCTGCTGGACACCCGGTTGGTCGGGCTCGACCTTCCCGGCAGAGCGGTGGAACTGCGCGGCGGGGAGCGCCTGCCGTACGACGGCCTCGTCATCGCCACGGGCGTGGACGCGAAGCGGCTCCCCGAGGCGCCGGTGTTCAGCGACCGGGTGCGCACAATCCGGACGCTGGAGGACGCCGCCGCGGTGCAGCGCGCGCTGCACGCCGCACGGGCCCGCCGCGTCGTCATCCTCGGTGGCGGCTTCGTCGGCTGCGAGCTGGCCTGCACGGCGCGGGAGCACGGCATGGACGTCACCTTGGTGGTGCACAGCGCCCCGCTCCTGCGCCGGGTGCTGGGCCCGCGGGTCGGCGAGGTGGTCGCCGGGATCCAGAAGCGGGCGGGTGTCGATGTGCGGCTGAGCACGCGCATCACCGACTGGTCCGACGAAGGCGAGGGGCTGCGCCTGCGACTGGACACCGGCGACGTCCTCGACTGCGACTTCGTCGTCCTGGGGCTCGGCAGTGTGCCCCGCACCGAGTGGCTGCGCGGCAGCGGCCTGGAGGTCTCCGACGGTGTGCTCTGCGGGCCGACCTGCCACGCGACCGACGTTTCAGGGCGCCTCGTGGGGACGATCGTCGCGGCCGGGGACGTGGCCCGATGGCCCAACGCGCGCTTCGACGCCACGCCCCGGCGTGTCGAGCATCTGATCCACGCCGTCGAGATGGGCCAGCATGCCGCGGACTCCTTGCTGCGCGGCCCCGGTGCGCAGTCCTTCACTCCGGTGCCGCGATTCTGGTCGGAGCAGCACGGGGTCCGGATGCAGGCGGTGGGAATCCCCGCGCTGGGGGAGCACGTCGAGGTGGTCGACGGATCACTGCGTTCCGAGCGGTTCGTCGCCCGCTACTCCCGGGACACGCCGCACGGGCCCCAGGTCGTGGCCGCCGTGGCCTTCGACATGCCGCTGGAACTGCTGGAGCACCGGGACTCCATAGGCCGCACCCGTCCGCCCTCGCGGACCGTGAACAGGAGGAAGCGCCGTTGAGCCGCCGTACCAACCGCAGACGACGGATCGCGCGGCCGATGTACGGGGGCTTCTCCGTACGTGTGCTGAGTCTTCCCGCGCGTCTCCATATGCGCTGGCTGGTGATCCTCGCCGTCATGGTGGTGGCCATGGGCGCGTACGCGCGGGTGTTGATGACTGCACCTGCTATGCCTCCGGGCAAGGCTCCCACCGCGGAGTCCGGCGACGGGCGGGCGGAGGCGGACCCGCCGCCGGACGCCGGCTGACAGCTGAGGCGGCTTCCAGGGGTCAGCCCGGCTGCGGCCCCGTCGCCACCGGCCGGCCGGTGGCGGACCACTCGCTCCAGGAGCCGACGTACAGTGCCGCGGGGATCCCGGCGACCGCCAGGGCCAGCACCTCGTGGGCGCCGGAGACGCCCGAGCCGCAGTAGACGCCGACTTCGGCTTCGGCCGTGGCACCGGCCTTGCCGAAGCGCGCCGCCAGTTCGTCGGCGGCGAGGAGGACACCCGTGTCCGGGACGACGTTCTCCGTGGTCGGGGCGTTGACCGCGCCGGGGATGTGACCGGCGACGGGGTCGATGGGCTCGGTCTCGCCCCGGTAGCGCTCCGGCGCCCGGGCGTCCAGGAGCACGCCGCGGCGGGCCAGCGCCGCCGCCTCGTCGGCGGTGAGCACGGGAAGCGCGCCCGGCGTGGCGGTGAAGTCGCCCTCCTCGTCGGCGGGGACGTCCGTCTCCAGAGGCAGTCCCGCCGCCGTCCACGCCGCCAGACCGCCGTCGAGGACGCGGACCCGCTCGTGCCCGGCCCATCGCAGCAACCACCACGCGCGGGCCGCGCCCCAGCCGAGACCGCCGTCGTAGACCACGACGTCGCGGTCGCGGCGGACGCCCGCGCGGCGCATGGCGGCGGTGAACACCGCGAGGTCCGGGAGGGGATGACGCCCGGCCGGCCCAGGTGACCCGGCGAGCTCGGTGTCCAGGTCGACGTAGTGCGAGCCGGGCAGGTGACCGGCCTCATACGCGGGACGGCCGGGCGGGCCGCCCAGTTGCCAGCGGACGTCCAGAAGCGCGGCGTCTGTCGGGGACCCCTTCGGGAGCGCGGCCAATTCGGTTACGGTAATGACAGGATGCATAAGCCCATTGTGGTCACCCGGCGCGGGAAATCCGCGGCGCGGCCCCGGTACGCGGCACACCCGGTGGTGCGAGCATCGCTGTGGCACGTCCCCTGCAAGCCCGAGCGTTGCTCCCCAGGAGAGAATTGATGACCGAGGTAGGGAACCGCCACCCGCACGGCACCCCGTGCTGGGTCAGCCTGCTGGCTCACAGCGTCGAGGCCACGCAGGAGTTCTACAGCCAGCTGTTCGGCTGGGAGTTCCACCCCGGTCCGCATTCGCTGGGCCTGTACGTGCGCGCCACGCTGGACGGGAGGAGCGTGGCCGGCATCGGCGAGCTGGCCGGGGACCGGCACCTGCCGATCGCCTGGACGACCTACTTCGCCGCGGACGACGCCGACAAGACCGCCGAGCTGATCCGGATCTGCGGCGGCACGGTGGGCGTCGGCCCGCTGGACGCGGACGACGCGGGACGGCTGGCTGTCGCCTCCGACCCGATGGGTGCGGTGTTCGGGGTGTGGCAGGCCCGGCGCCACCACGGGACCGAGGTCTCCGGGGAGCCGGGCGCGCCGGTCTGGAACGAACTGGTCACCCGGGACACTTCACTGGTGGGCAAGTTCTACTCGGTGGTCTTCGGGCTGGAGACCGACGCGGTCGTCTCCACCGACGTCGACTACCTCACGCTTCACCTCGCCGGCCGTCCGGTCGGCGGCATCCACGGCGTCGGCCGGGCCCTGCCGCGCGACCGCGGGGCGCACTGGATGACGTACTTCGAGGTCGCCGACACCGACGCCGCCGCCCGCCAGGTTCTGGAACTGGGCGGCAGCGTCATCCGCACGCCGCGCGACTGCGCGTACGGCCGCCTGGCCACCGTGGCGGACCCGGAAGGGGCCGTCTTCACCGTGATCCGCTCCCTGCCGCAGCAGGGCGCCGGCAGCAGCTAGTCGACCGGCAGGACGTCCGGCGAGATCGCCGCCGCACGGGCCGCGGCGGCGGTCATCCGCCGGATGTGGTGGCGGCGGCAAAGCACCTCGTAGCCGATCGCCGTGCCGGGGCGGTTGACGTCGCCGACGACGACCTGCTCGCCCTCGACGACCATCTTCCCGTCCACCGTACGGGCGTTGTGCGTGGCCCGGGCGCCGCACCAGCACAGGGCCTCGACCTGGAGCACCTCTATTCGGTCGGCCATCTCCACCAGCCGCCGGGAGCCGGGGAAGAGTCTGGTGCGGAAGTCGGTGGTGATCCCGAAGGCGAAGACGTCCAGCCGCAGGTCGTCGACGATGCGCGCGAGCTGGTCGATCTGGTCCGGGGTGAAGAACTGGGCCTCGTCGACGATGACGTAGTCGGCGCGGGCGCCGCCGGACAGGTGCGTGACGAGGTAACCGTAGAAGTCGAAGTCGTCGGCGGCCTCGACGGCCTTGGTCTCCAGGCCGAGGCGGGAGGACAGGACGCCCTCGCCGGCCCGGTCGTTGCGGGTGAAGATCAGGCCCTCCAGGCCGCGTGCCGAGCGGTTGTGCTCGATCTGCAGGGCGAGGGTGCTCTTCCCGCAGTCCATCGTTCCGGAGAAGAACACGAGCTCAGGCATGAGGAGGCGGCGGCCTTTCGGGGCGGGGCGGTGGGCGGTACGGAGGGAGCGGTTCGGGGTGCGTCAGGTTCGGACTTCGAGCAGTGGCACCAGCTGCTCCACGGGAGTCATCGAGCCGTGCAGGCCGACCATGGTGGACTCCCCGGGCTCGGTGCGGGTGGCGACGATCGCGATGTCGTCCCGGGCGACGGCGACGACGTCGCCGATCCGGCCGCGCACCCGGTCCTCCACGACCGGGCCGAACCAGCCCGCGGCGATCGCCTCTTCGCGGGAGGCCACCCACATCTGCTCGCCGAGCACCTCGCTCCACACCGCGTGCACGTCGGCGGCGGCGCCGGGCACGGCGTAGACGTGGCGGGCCCGGGCCTCGCCGCCGAGGACGGCGACGCCGGCGCGCAGCTCCCAGTCCTCGTCGAAGTCGATCCGCGACTCCGGGTCGAAGGGGATGTCGATCATGCCGTGGTCGGCGGTGACGTAGAGGGCGCTGCGCGGCGGGAGCTGCTCGGCGAGCCGCTGGGCGAGCCGGTCGGCCATCATCAGCTGGCCGCGCCAGGCGTCGGAGTCGACGCCGTGCCGGTGGCCCATGGAGTCCAGCTCGCTGTAGTACGTGTAGACCAGCGCCCGGTCGGCCGCGGCGAGCCGTTCGGCGGTGAGGTCCATGCGCTCCTCGCCGGTGAGCCGGCCGTGGAAGGTGCCGCCACTGAGGGCGATCCTGGTCAGCGGCGTGTGCTCGAAGGTGGGCGAGGTGACCTGGCAGGTCTCGATCCCGGCCTCCTGGGCGAGCCGGAAGACGGTGGGGTGCGGCTGCCACTCCGTCGGGGAGGTCCACGGCTGCCAGCGCAGCTGGTTCATCAACGCGCCGGTGTCCGGGTCCAGCACGGTGTACCCGGCCAGGCCGTGCGCGCCCGGCGGCAGCCCGGTGCCGACGGAGGCGAGCGAGGTCGCGGTGGTGGAGGGGAAGCCCGCGGTGATCGACCGGCCGCTGCCGGTGGCCGAGCCGGCCATCAGGGAGGTGAGGAACGGCGCCTCGTCGGGATGCCGACGGATCAGCTCCCACCCCATGCCGTCGACGAGGAACACGCAGACGCGGTCCGCGGGCGCGAGGTCGAGCGCCGTCGGCGGGACGCCCGTGATGCCGAGCCCGGCGGCGACCGCGGGCAGCAGGTCGCTCAGCGCGCCGGTGCCGTAGCGGGGGGCGGGGGCGGCGTACGGATCGAGCGGTTCGTAGGACGGGGCGGGATGGACCATCAGGAGGCCGCGCTCGCGGTGCTCGCGGTCGCCTCGGAGAGCGCCTGTGCGAAGGCGAGGGCCTGGCGGACGGTCTCGGGGCCGTCGCCCGCCTCGCTGACCCGCAGGCTCAGGTCGTCGGCGGTGGAGGAGCCGGTGTAGCCGTGGTCGGCCTCGCAGTTGGGGTCGCCGCAGGCGGCGGGCTCCAGGTCGATACGGCTGACCGCGCCCCAGCCGATGGTCAGCACGACCTCGCGGGGCAGGGTGCCCGGGGTGTACGACTCGGGGTTGGCGACGACCCGGCTCAGTACGACCGACGAGATCCGTTCGAGCTTGACCGACTCGGTGGAGGTGGTGGCGTAGGGGCTCGGGGAGGTGTCGTCGGCGCTCTGCTCGTCGGTGTGGCTGACGATGAAGCGCGTGCCGGTCAGGACCAGGACGGTGACGTGCCGGCGGACCTCGTTCGCGTCGAAGGTGGTCTCCTGGTGGACCAGGTACGACGCGACCGGCTCCCCACCGACGGAGGCCTCCACGGCCTCGGCCACGAGGGCGGGGTAGTAGCCACTGCGCTCGATGGCCGCGCGCAGCCCCTGGGTCGTCGTACCGGTCTTCGCCATGGCGACCATCCTAGTGCGGAGCATCTGTTCAGAAGGACGACAGTGCGCGAGGCCCGAGGTCCGTGCGGGCCGGGGGCCGCGCGAGACGCACGGAGGCGCCGAGCACGGTGAGGCCGGCGGGGGCCACCACGACCGGCTCGAGGTCTACGGAGACCACTTCTGGCAGGTCGTCGACCAGCAGTGACACGCGCAGCAGCAGTTCCTCCAGGGCGCCGGTGTCCACCGGCTCCGCGCCGCGCCAGCCGAACAGCAGCGGGGCCGCCTTGATGGAGCGGACCAGCTCGGCGACGTCCCGGTCGGTCGCCGGGACCAGCCGGTGCGCCATGTCGTCGAGGAGTTCGGAGGGGGCGCCGGCGATGCCGAAGGAGAGCACGGCGCCGGCGGCCGGGTCGACGGTGGCGCGTACGACCGTGTCGACGCCGCGCGACGCCATGGCCTGCACGACCAGGTGCAGCTCCTCGGGCTTGCCCAGCCGGGCGGTCAGCTCCCCGAAGGCGCGGCTGAGGTCGTCGGGGTCGGCGATGTCCAGGCGTACGCCGCCGAGGTCGGCGCGGTGCCGCAGGTGGGGCGCGGTGGTCTTGAGGGCGACCGGGTAGCCGAGCCGGCGGGCCGCCTCCAGGGCCGCGTCGATCCCGGGGGCGGGCAGCGTGGGCCGGACGGCGATGCCGTAGCGGGCCAGCAGGGCGGCGGCCGCGGAGTCGTCGAGGGCCACGCCGTGGGTCTCCCCGGCGGGCTCCCCCGCCTCGTCGAGCAGCCGGGTGACCTCCTGGCAGGCGCCCGCCTCGTCGACGTCCTCGAACTCCGGAACCTTGCCGGGCATCTGGGCGTCCCTGCGCCACTGGGCGTAGGCGGCGGCCCGGGCCAGTGCCTTCACGGCGCGTTCGGCGGCGCTGTAGGCGGGGATACGGACGGCCGCGAGCCGGGTGGCCATGGCCTCCAGGGCGGTGTGCACGATCACGACGGGCTTGCCGGTCCCCGCCCCGTCCACGGCGGCGTGGAGGGCCTCGGCCAGTGCGGGGTCGTCGCTGTTCGCGGGGGCCTCGGCGAGCTCCGAGCCGACGCGCGGGATGGCGGTGACCACCACCGCGTCGTGGGCGGGGTCGGCGAGGGCCGCGGTGAGGGCGGCCCGGAAGTCCTCGGGGCCGGCGGCGGTGGTGAGGTCGAGGGGGAGGCCGGGCTCCAGGCCCGCGGTGAGGCAGGCGTCGTAGGTGAGCAGCCCGAGGGACTCGGAGTTGCCGAGGATCGCGACGCGGGGTCCGGCGGGCAGCGGCCGGCACGACAGCAGCAGTCCGGTGTCGAGGAGCTCGGTGACGGTGTCGGTGCGGATGACGCCGGCCTGCCGCAGCAGGGCGGAGACGGTGCTGTCGGGGATGCGGGCGGGGGGCACCGCGTGTCCGGGCGGGGCGGCCGCCGAGTGCCGGGCGCCCTTGACCACGACGACCGGTTTGACGGCGGCGGTTCGCCGGGCGAGGCGGTAGAACTTCCGCGGGTTGCCGAGGGTCTCGAGGTAGAGCAGGGCGACGTCGGTGGCCGGGTCGTCGTACCAGAACTGCAGGATGTCGTTGCCCGAGACGTCCGCCCGGTTGCCCGCCGAGACGAAGGACGACAGCCCGGCACCGCGCCGGCGCAGCCCGGAGAGCATCGCGATGCCGATGGCTCCGGACTGGGTGAACAGCCCGAGCCGTCCGGCGTCCGGGGTCTCGGGTGACAAGGAGGCGTTGAGCCGGACGTCCTCGGCGGAGTTGAGGACGCCGAACGCGTTGGGGCCGATGACGCGCATGCCGTACGAATGGGCCTGCCGCACCAGGGCGCGCTGCCTGCGGCGGCCGTCGGCACCGGACTCCGCGTAACCGGAGGAGATCACCAGCAGACCGAGGACGCCGTGCCGGCCGCATGCGTCGACGGCCTCGGCGACGTTGTCGGCGGGCACGGCGATCACGGCGAGGTCGACGCTGTCGGGGATCTCGGCGACGGAACGGTGGGCGGGGACGCCCTCGGGGTCGAGGGTGCGCAGGTCCGCGGGGAACGAGCGGTTCACGGCGTGGACGCGGCCGGTGTAGCCGCCCGCGACGATGTTCCGGAGGACCCCGCGGCCGACGCCGCCCGGCCTGCGGCCGGTGCCGATGACGGCGACCGAGGCGGGGGCGAGCAGCCGCTGGACGGAGCGGGCCTCGGCGCGCTGTTCGCGGGCGCGCATGACGGCGAGGGACTGCTCGGTGGGCTCCAGGTCGAACTCGAGCCGGACGACGCCGTCGGTGAAGCTGCGCTGCTGGGTGTAGCCCGCGTCGGTGAAGACCTTGATCATCTTGCGGTTGGCGGGCAGCACCTCGGCGATGAAACGGCGGATGCCGCGCTCCTGCGCCACCGCGGCGATGTGCTCCATCAGGGCGGAGGCCACACCGCGGCCCTGGTGCGCGTCCTGGACGAGGAAGGCGACCTCGGCCTCGCCGTCGTCGGTGCGGTCGTAGCGGACGGTGGCGATGAACTCGCCGCCGACCAGGGCCGCCAGGCCGACGCGGTCGCGGTAGTCGTGGTGGGTGAAGCGGTGTACGTCCCGGTCGGAGAGCCGGGGGTAGGGCGCGAAGAAGCGGTAGTACTTGGACTCGTCCGAGACCTTCTCGTAGAAGCTCACCAGCCGTTCGGCGTCGTCCGGCGCGATGGGCCGGACGTGCGCGATCCCGCCGTCGCGCAGGACCACGTCCGCCTCCCAGTGGACCGGGTAGTCGCGCTCTGCGGCGGGCGGCGTCGTCATGGCCCCAGCGTACGGGCACCTCGCCACCGCGGGCCCGGTGCGACGATGTGGTGACGGACCGGTGTCCGAGGCATGGCAGACTGGTCTAGACCTCCCAGGAACGACCCGAAGGGCAACACCATGGCTGAGCGCCGCGTCACCATCGGCTGGGCCGAGGGCCTGCACGCACGTCCCGCTTCGATCTTCGTCCGCGCCGCCACCGCCGTGGGCGTGCCGGTCACCATCGCGAAGGCGGACGGCGCCCCCGTCAACGCCGCCTCGATGCTCGCCGTGCTGAGCCTGGGCGTGGCCGGCGGCGAGGAGGTCGTCCTGGCCTCCGACGCCGAGGGCGCGGACGCCGCTCTCGGCAGCCTGGCCAAGCTCGTCTCCGAGGGGCTTGACGAGCTCCCCGAGACCGTCTGACGCCGCGCGAAGCCGCGTTCGACAAAAGGGGCGGGCCGCCGCGTGAAATCCGGCCGGATTTCGCGGACCCGCCCCTTCGTCGTTGCCGGGCAATTTCCGGGCAGCGTGCAGCACAATAGCGCGCTGAAAAGCCCGCGGACAATTACCCACGTTGTATACGGCACTTCTGTTAAACCCGGCCGCGCGAAGTGTGTACGGCGTGTTTCGGATTTCTCACCGCGCCGCGGCACCGCGTCCCGTGCTCTGCGGACGGCGCAGCCGGTGCACCGCCGTCGCCCGCTCCACGTGGGCCGCCATGAGCCGCCGGGCCCGCTCCGCGTCGCCACGCGCCACCGCGTCCACCACCGCGCCGTGCTCCTCCCAGGACTCCACGGCGCGCCCCGGGGTGTCGACCGCGTACACCCAGGCGATCTTGTGCCGCAGCTGGGTCAGCAGCGCCACCAGGGTCGGGCTGCCGGAGGCCTGGGCCAGCGTCTCGTGGAACCAGCCGTCCAGCGCGGGCAGGTCCGACAACTGGCGGCGGAGGGAACGTTCCTGGCCCAGCCGGACGAGCCCGCGCAGCACCTTCACATGGGCCTCGGTACGCCGCTGCGCCGCCCGTGCGGCGCCCAGCGGCTCCAGCAGGGCGCGGATGTCCAGCAGGTCGGCGGCCTCCTGCTCGGTCGGCTCGGCGACGGACGCCCCGGCGTGCCGGCGGGTCTGCACGAAGCCCTCGGACTCCAGGGTGCGCAGCGCCTCGCGCACCGGGACCCGGGACACCCCGTAGCGCTTGGCCAGCTGCTCCTCGGTCAGCCGGCTCCCCGGCGCGAAGAACCCGCTGATGATGTCGTCACGGATCGCCGTGCACACCGCCCGGGCCGAAATCCGGCCGCCCGCACCGCCCGTCCCGTTCACGTACGACCCCACATCGCAGGTTCCTTTCAGTGCGCGCCGACGGCCGTCCTTTAATCCCCGCGTAACGGAGGAGCCGGCGTTTCTGCCGCGACTCTATTCCAGCGCGGCGCCGATTCCGACGGCCGCCCTGAATTCATGGAGCATTTTTGGACACCCGGCGGCCGGGAAGCGCCCCCACACCGAAGGCCCCGGCGGGAACCGGGGCCTTCGGCGTGGGGGGAGGGGAATGGCTCAGATGCGGACGCCCTTGGAGCGCAGGTACGCCAGCGGGTCCACGTCGGCGCCGTAGGACGGGGCCGTACGGGCCTCGAAGTGCAGGTGCGGCCCGGTCACGTTGCCGGTGGCACCGGACAGGCCGATCTGCTGGCCCGCGGAGACGGTCTGGCCCACGGACACACCCAGCGAGGACAGGTGGCCGTACTGGGTGTACATGCCGTCCGCGTGGCGGATCACGATGTTGTTGCCGTACGAGCCGCCCCAGCCCGCCTCGACGACGGTGCCCGCGCCGACGGCGTGCACCGGGGTGCCGACAGAGGCGTGGAAGTCCACACCGGTGTGGTGGCCGGAGGACCACAGGCTGCTGGTCGCGCGGTAGGGCGTGCCGATGGTACCGGCGACCGGCCGAACCCAGCCGCCGAGCGTGCCGCGGCCCTGTGCGGCACTCCGCGACGCGTGCGCGGCGCTGTCGCGGGCCGCCTTGGCCTTGGCGGCCTTGGCCGCGGCCTCCTCGGCGGCGCGCTCACGGGCGGCGCGCTCGGCGTGCGCGACATGGGCCTCGTGGCGCTTGCGTGCGACGACGGCGGCCCGGTGCTGGGCCGACGCCTGGTCGGCGAGATGCGCGGCGAGGTCCCCGGCGACCGCGGCGCAGCGGGCGAAGGCGGAACCCTCGGCCTTGGCGTCGGCGGCCGCGGCGGGCACGACGAACGCGCCGGTCGTGATGGTGGTCAGCGCGGCAGCGCCGGCAAAGGTGGAGCGTATGGAGAACGACGCCATGGGCAGGCGGAGATCCTTTCCTTCCTTCTCGCCTACCGGGTTAGCTGACGGGTTCGGAGCAGGAAGGTCTCCTACGGGCGGCGCACGCCGCCCGATTCACCCCAGGGACATCTCAGGTGGGTCCCCGGCTCCCCAGGCTCGCGCCTGACGGGGACTCGGCGATCGTTGCTCCGGTGCCGCGGGAGGCGGCTGCTTCCGCCGGGCAACCCGAGGACGTTAACCAGGTGTTGCTCGCGGTTCCAAAAAAATCCGGCGATATGTGCGGGATGCCACACCGGACGCCAAGCGGTCGCAACCGTCCGCAATTCCGCGACTCCGCAGCTCCCCCGGCGGTGTGCCCCCTCCGGGAAGCCCCGCACGTCCGCTGCGCGGACCGCGGTGACCCGCGTCACCGGCCGGCCCCGCCGAACGGAACCCGGTGACGGAACCGCGTGCGTAGGGTCACACCAGGAGCGGCCACCGACGCCGCCCGCGCCAAGAAGGACTTCCTGCGCGCCTGCCACGACCGGACGCCCGGCCGTCGGGCCGAGGGGACCGAGGCCGCCCCCCACCCGCGACGGGCGGACGAGCTACCGGTGCTCGCCGAGCGTGTCGCCGCTGCCCGCCGGGGCCTGGACCGGGGCTGCGCGGACGGCCCCTGCTGGAGGTGCTCGCCGGACCCGGGGCCGAGGTTCCCGCGGCTATCGACCTGTCGGAGGGCGCGCCGGCCTCGCCCGCCGGCGGCCCGCGCCGACCGGCGCCGGCATGTGCGTCAACGTGGCGGGCCCGGCCGGCCTGCTGAACGGGCACCTCCCGCACCCCCGCACGCCGCGGCCCCGGGCGCCCGAGGGCACCCGGGGCCGCTGTGGGGTGGCGGTCAGCCGCCCGTGACGACCTCCACCGGGCCGATACCCAGCTCGCGGACGGGGTCCGCGATGACAGAGGCGTCGCCGACGAGGACGACCACGAGCCGGTCCAGGGGGAAGGCGTTGACAACCGCGGCCGTCGCCTCCACCGTGCCCGTGGCGGCCAGCCGCTCGTAGAGGCGGGCCTGGAAATCGTCCGGCAGGGACTGCTCGACCTGGTCGGCGAAGGTCCCGGCCACCGCCGAGGCGGTCTCGTAGCGCAGCGGCGCGACGCCCACGAGGTTCTGCACGGCGGCGTCCCGCTCCTCGTCGGTGAGCCCCTCCGCCGCAAGGGTGCGCAGCACCTGCCAGGTGTCGGCGAGGGCGGGCGCGGTGACGTCGGTCGCCACGGACCCGCTGATGCCGAGCAGGGAGACACCCGTGCCCTCGGGCGTGGAGAGCAGCACCTGGCCGAAGGCCCGCACGCCGTAGGTGTAGCCCTTCTCCTCCCGCAGGACGCGGTCCAGGCGCGAGGTCAGCGTGCCGCCGAGGCAGTACGTGCCGAGCACCTGGGCGGCCCAGACGGGATCGTGGCGGTCCGCGCCGGCGCGGCCGATGAGCACCTGGGTCTGGACGGACCCGGGGCGGTCCACAATCACCACGCGCGCGGTGTCGTCCGCGGTGATCGCGGGCAGCGGACGTCGCTCGGCGGGCTTGCCGCTCCACTCCCCCAGCGTGCTCTCGAGCAGCGCCTCCAGGTCGATCCCGGTGAGGTCGCCGACCACGACGACCGTCGAGGTGGACGGCCGTACGTGCATGTCGTAGAAGGCCCGCACGGCGGACGCGTCGATGCGCGCGACCGTCTCCTCGGTGCCCTGGCGCGGCCGGGAGCAACGCAGGTCGGCGGCGAAGAGCTCCCTGGACAGCGCCATGGCCGCGCGCCGCGCCGGGTTGGCCAGCTCGTGCGGGATCTCGTCGAGGCGGTTGCGCACCAGCCGCTCGACCTCGCCGTCCGGGAACGCCGGGGCGCGCAGCGCGTCGGCGAGCAGGCCCAGGGCCTTGTCGAGACGCGAGGCGGGGACCTCCAGGGAGACCCGCACGCCCGGGTGGTCGGCGTGGGCGTCGAGGGTGGCCCCGCAGCGCTCCAGCTCGGCGGCGAACTCCTCGGCGGTGTGCTTGTCGGTGCCCTCGGACAGCGCCCGGGCCATGATCGTGGCGACGCCGTCCAGGCCCTCGGGCTCGGCGTCGAGTGGCGCCATGAGCAGCACCTCGACGGCGACGACCTTCTGACCGGGCCGCTGGCTGCGCAGCACCGTCAGCCCGTTGGGCAGCGTCGACCGCTCGGGCGCCGGGAAGTCCCAGGGCTTGGGCTGCCCCGGCCGGGGCTGTGGGTGGAACGTCATGGTGGTGTGGACGTCGGTCACTGGTCCGCGCCCTCCTCGTCCTCGTCGGAGTCCTCGCCGGACGCGGCCGCGGAGCCCGTGGGCTCGTAGACCAGCACCGCGCGGTTGTCGGGCCGGAGGGTGGCCGCGGCGACCGCGCGCACCTCGTCGGCGGTGATGTCCAGAATGCGCTTGACGGCGGTCAGCGCGAGCTGCGGGTCGCCGAACAGCACGGCATACCGGCACAGTTCGTCGGCGCGGCCACCGACCGTGGCGAGCCGGTCCAGCCACTCACGCTCGAGCTGGGCCTGGGCCCGCTCCATCTCCTCCGGGGTCGGGCCCTCCTCGGCGAACCGGGCCAGCTCCTCGTCGACGGCCGCCTCGATGGCGGGCACCTCGACACCGCTGGACGTCTTCACGTCGAGCCAGCCGAGCGACGGCGCCCCGGCCAGCCGCAGCAGGCCGAACCCGGCCGCGACAGCGCTGCGGTCCCGGCGCACCAGGCGGTTGTGCAGCCGGGAGGACTCACCGCCACCGAGGGCGGTCAGCGCCAGGTCCGCGGCGTCGGCCTCGCGGGTGCCGTCGTGCGGCAGCCGGTAGGCGGCCATCAGCGCGCGCGAGGGGACGTCCTCCTCGACGACCTCGCGGAGTTGCCCGCCGATCACTCCGGGGAGTGAACCGTCACGCGGCGCCGGCTTGCCGTCGTGGGACGGGATGGTGCCGAAGTACTTCTCGATCCAGGCCAGCGTCTGCTCCGGGTCGATGTCGCCGACGACCGCGAGGACGGCGTTGTTCGGCGCGTAGTACGTCCGGAAGAAGGCCCGCGCGTCCTCCAGGGAGGCGGCGTCCAGGTCCGCCATCGAGCCGATGGGGGTGTGGTGGTACGGGTGGCCGTCCGGGTACGCCATCGCGGTCAGCCGCTCGAAGGCGGTGCCGTAGGGCACGTTGTCGTACCGCTGGCGGCGCTCGTTCTTGACCACGTCGCGCTGGTTGTCCAGGCTCTGCAGGTCCAGAGCGGACAGCAGGCTGCCCATGCGGTCGGCCTCGAGCCAGAGCGCGAGCTCCAACTGGTGGGCCGGCATGGTCTCGAAGTAGTTGGTGCGCTCGAAGCTGGTGGTGCCGTTGAGGGAGCCGCCGGCGGACTGGACCAGTTCGAAGTGGCCGTTGCCCTTGACGTTCGCAGAACCCTGGAACATCAAGTGCTCGAAGAGGTGGGCGAGTCCGGTACGGCCCTTCACCTCGTGACGGGAACCGACGTCGTACCAGAGGCAGACCGCGGCGACCGGGGTGAGGTGATCCTCGGAGAGCACGACGCGCAGGCCGTTGGCCAGGCGGTGCTCGGTCGCGGTGAGGCCGCCGGAATCTGCCTCCGGCGTGGCCGTGTGACCCATGGGCAAGCTGTCCTTCCGGTCGCGTACTCGTTGTTTTGTGCTGAGACCTGCCACTCTAGGCAGCGGACAAACGGCCCGCGAAGTTCCCGTCACCGCCACGTATGAGCCGGGGGGTGGTCCGGGCTGTCGGTGGGGCGGTCCACAATGGTCCGCGTCAGTCCCGTGTCCTTATCCGATGAGGTCCAGCCGAAGGAGCAGCGCCCTGATGGCCCGCCGCACCACGAAGACCCCGCCGCCGGACGATTTCGAGGAGCGCATCCTCGACATCGACGTCGTCGACGAGATGCAGGGGTCCTTCCTCGAGTACGCCTACTCGGTCATCTACTCACGTGCGCTCCCGGACGCCCGCGACGGGCTCAAGCCGGTGCACCGGCGGATCGTGTACCAGATGAACGAGATGGGGCTGCGCCCCGAGCGCGGCTTCGTGAAGTGCGCCCGCGTCGTCGGCGAGGTGATGGGTAAGCTCCACCCGCACGGCGACGCCTCGATCTACGACGCGCTGGTGCGCATGGCCCAGCCGTTCTCGATGCGCGTGCCACTGGTCGACGGTCACGGCAACTTCGGTTCGCTCGGCAACGACGACCCGCCGGCCGCGATGCGTTACACGGAGTGCCGTACGGCTCCCGCCGCGATGCTCATGGTCGAGTCGATCGACGAGGACACCGTCGACTTCACGCCGAACTACGACGGCCAGGAGCAGGAGCCGGTGGCCCTGCCGGCCGCCTACCCGAATCTGCTGGTCAACGGCGCCTCGGGCATCGCGGTCGGCATGGCGACGAACATGCCGCCGCACAACCTGGGCGAGGTCATCGCGGCTGCCCGCCACCTGATCCGCCACCCGAACGCGGACCTCGAGACGCTGATGCGCCACGTTCCCGGCCCGGACCTGCCGACCGGGGGCCGGATCGTGGGCCTGGACGGCATCCGGGACGCGTATGAGACCGGCCGCGGCACGTTCAAGATCCGCGCCACGGTGTCCGTGGAGGACGTGACGGCCCGCCGCAAGGGCCTGGTGGTGACCGAGCTGCCCTTCACGGTCGGCCCGGAGAAGGTCATCTCCAAGATCAAGGACCTGGTCGGCTCGAAGAAGCTGCAGGGCATCGCGGACGTCAAGGACCTGACCGACCGCGAGCACGGACTGCGGCTGGTCATCGAGGTGAAGAACGGCTTCCACCCCGAGGCCGTCCTGGAGCAGCTGTACAAGCTGACCCCCATGGAGGAGTCCTTCGGCATCAACAACGTGGCGCTGGTCGACGGCCAGCCGCTCACGCTGGGCCTGAAGGAGCTGCTGGAGGTCTACCTCGACCACCGCTTCGAGGTCGTCCGGCGGCGCAGCGAGTTCCGCCGCGGCAAGCGCCGGGACCGCCTCCACCTGGTGGAGGGCCTGCTCGTCGCCCTGGTCGACATCGACGAGGTCATCTCGATCATCCGCTCCAGCGACAATGCCGCGCAGGCCAAGGAGCGCCTCATCGAGCGCTTCGCGCTGTCGGAGATCCAGACCCAGTACATCCTCGACACCCCGCTGCGCCGGCTGACCCGCTTCGACCGGATTGAACTGGAGTCCGAGCGGGACCGGCTGACCGCGGAGATCGAGGAGCTGACCCGGATCCTGGAGTCCGACGCCGAGCTGCGCAAGCTGGTCAGCGCCGAGCTGGCGGCGGTCGCCAAGAAGTACGCCACCGAGCGCCGCACCCTGCTGATGGAACCGGGCGCGGCGCCAGTGACGGCCGTGCCGCTGGAGGTCGCCGACGACCCGTGCCGCGTGCTGCTCTCCTCCACCGGGCTGCTGGCCCGTACGGCGAACGGCGGGGCACTGGCCCCCGGCGACGGCAAGCGGGTCAAGCACGACGTGATCGTCTCGGCGATCCCGACGACGGCGCGGGCCGACATCGGTGTGGTCACCTCCACCGGGCGCCTGCTGCGGCTCGCCGTGATCGACCTGCCGATCCTGCCCGAGCCGTCCGGCGCGCCGAACCTGGCGGGCGGTGCGCCGCTCGCGGAGTTCCTGTCGCTGGAGCCCGACGAGCAGGTGCTCTGCCTGACCACGCTCGACGAGTCCTCCCCGGGCCTGGCGCTCGGCACCGAGCAGGGCGTGGTCAAGCGCGTCGTGCCGGACTACCCGGCGAACAAGGACGACCTGGAGGTCATCGCGCTCAAGGAGGGCGACCGCATCGTCGGCGCGGTCGAGCTGCGCACCGGTGAGGAGGACCTGGTCTTCATCACCGACGACGCCCAGTTGCTGCGCTACCCGGCGGGCCAGGTGCGTCCGCAGGGCCGTCCGGCGGGTGGCATGGCGGGCATCAAGCTGACGGACGGGGCGAAGGTGATCTCCTTCACCGCGGTCGACCCGTCGGCGGACGCCGTGGTCTTCACCCTCGCCGGGGCCCGGGAGACGCTCGCCGGGGCCGAGGAGGGCACGGCCAAGCTCACGCCGTTCGACCAGTTCCCGCGCAAGGGACGGGCGACCGGCGGCGTGCGCTGCCAGCGCTTCCTGAAGGGCGAGGACATGCTGCTCCTGGCCTGGGCCGGTGGCGCCCCCGCACGTGCCGCCACCGCCACGGGCGCGCCGGCCGACCTCCCGCCGAAGGACCCGCGCCGGGACGGCTCGGGTGTGGCCCTCACCAAGCGGGTCGCGGTGGTCGCCGGGCCGGTGTGACCGGCACGCACACGGCGATGAGGGGCGCGGCACCCGG
>NZ_JBYIQW010000020.1:0-117707 GCF_057707815.1 Actinacidiphila sp. bgisy160 | reverse complement strand
CGCTCGCGCCTTGGGGGGATGGCCCTCGGCCGGCCGAGGGCCCTCCCCGGTTGTCCGAGGAAGGTCAGGCGAGGGCGGGTTCGCGGGTGACCGCGGACAGTCCTCCGGCCCTGGACAGGAGCTGGACGCAGGCGGCGCACAACAGGCCGGTCACGGTCAGGGTCAGCCAGGGCAGCCACGGCCTGTGGCCGCTGTCGGCGAGGTCCCAGATGGCACCGGTGGCGAGGTTGCCCAGGGTGATTCCCAGGCCCGAGACGGTGTTGTACCAGCCGTAGTGCGTGGCGACCAGGCGCTCCCCGGAGAGGGTGACGATGGTGTCCATCTCGAAGGGGTAGACGACCGCGCTGCCCACGGCCAGGACGGCGACCGCGATCACGAGCAGAGCCACCGCGAGGACGGCCTCGGACGTCCCGCCGGACGGGTCGGGGCTCACGGCCAGGGGAGTGAAGGCCAGGCCCATGAGGAGGATCCCGCCGACGATGGCCTGCGGCCCGGTCCGGCGGGCCCGCACCCAGCCGGTGATGCGGAGCTGGCCGAGGACCGCCACGACGGCCGAGATGATGAACAGACCACTGGTGACGGCCTGTCCGCCGGTGCCGAGAAGCTTGTGGGCCTGTAGTGGCAGCGCGAGGTAGACCTGGAAGGACAGTACGTACGAGCCGATCATGGCCAGGGAGAACAGCATGAACGGCCGGTTCCCCAGCACCTGCCGCCATGAACCGAGGACGCCGGCCGCCGCGCCGGGGCCGGTGACGTGTTCCGGCCGCCGGTCGGGCAGGGCCCGGCACTGCAGCACGGTGAGCACGGCGAAGACGGCCGCCGCCGTCATGCACACGGCACGGAAGTCCAGGGCGAGCAGGGCCAGCCCGACCAGTGGCCCGATCAGGACTCCCGCCTGGTAGAAGACGTTGAACAGGGCGAAGCCCTCCACCCGGCGCTCGCCGGCCTCCGCGGCCAGGTAGGCGCGGACCGCCGGGTTGAACAGCGCGCCGGCGAACCCCGCGGCGGCCGAGGCCGCGACGAGTGCGGGCAGGGAGTCGACCAGACCCAGCAGCGCGAAGCCGAAGGTGCGCAGGGTGCAGCCGATGACGATGGGCGTCTTGTAGCCGAAGCGGTCGGCGATGGTGCCGCCGAGCACGAACATGCCCTGCTGGGAGAAGTTCCGTACGCCCAGGACGAGGCCGACGGCCCAGGCGGCCAGGCCGAGGCCGCCGGCCAGATGGTCGGCAAGGTAGGGCATGAGCATGTAGAAGCCCAGATTGATGGCGAACTGGTTGGCCATCAGCAGCCGGGCCGGGGTGTCGAAGGTACGGGCCTGCCGCCACAGCCCCCTCACCGCGCGGCCTCGAAGGACAGGCCGTCGTGCTCGCTCGCCGGCGCGCCGGCCAGTGGATCCTGGACGGTGGTGCAGCGGGTCCAGCGCTCGACCACGGTCTCGCCCGGGTCGGCGATCTCCTCGGGGTCCTCGGACGGTTCGTGGTGCAGCAGACCATGGTCCCGGCAGTAGGGATCGTCGAAGACGGTGCCGACGTAGCGTTGCGGGCCGTCGGGGAAGATCGTCACGATCCTGGTCTCGGCCGGCAGCGTACGGGCCAGCCAGCGGGAGACCAGGGCGACCGCCCCGACGCTCCAGCCGCCCGTGGCGTAGTGGTCCCGGGCGAGGCGCCGGCAGGCCCACACCGCCTCAGCGGCGGCCACCCAGTGCACTTCGTCGAAGGCCGGGTAGTCGACGTTGCGAGGATGGATGCTGCTGCCCAGGCCCCGCATGAGCCGGGCTGCGGGCGGCTGGCCGAAGATCGTCGACCCGGTGGTGTCGACGCCGACCAGCCGCAGGTGCGGGAAGAACGCGCGCAGCGGGCCGCTGACCCCGGCCGAGTGCCCGCCGGTGCCGACACTCGCGACCAGGACGTCGATGCGACCGAGCTGGGCGACGAGTTCGTGGGCGAGGGGCGCGTAGCCGGCGACGTTGTCCGGGTTGTGGTACTGCTCCGGGCACCAGGCCGCGGGGTCGGCGGCCAGGAGTTCCCGCACCCTGTCCCGGCGGGCCTGCTGCCAGCCGCCGGCCGGGTGCGGTTCGGTGACGATCTCGACGGTCGCTCCGTAGGCGGTCAGCAGGGCGGCCATGGGCGGTTCCATGCCGGGGTCGGTGACCACCGTGACCGCGTGTCCGTGCACGGCCCCCGCGAGGGCGAGTCCGAGGCCGAGCGTGCCGCTGGTGGACTCCACGATCGGGGCCCCGGGGAGGAGTTCACCGCGGGCGCGGGCGGCCTCGATCATGTACAGCGCGGAGCGGTCCTTGATGCCGCCGGGGTTGAAACCCTCGAGTTTGGCCCAGAAGCCGCGGCCGTCGGGGACGAAGGGCGATCCGACCCACAGGACCGGCGTGTTGCCCACCAGTCCCGCCGGGGTGCGGCGCGGGGGCGCGGTGGCGGCCAGGAGTTCGGCCGGGGACGTGGGCGGGCCGGGGTAGGGAAGGGTGCTCATAGGTGCTTCTCCTGCGGCCGTCGCGACGGCGCGGCCGCTGCTCGTACGGATACGGGGCGCGTTCGGCCGTGCCCGTCGCGCGTCGCCACGGGCGGGGCCGAGGCCCTGTCAGGTCCGCGACACGCAGAGCAGACTCAGCGTTCCGGGGCCGGAACGTGGGGGTGCGCAGGCATGTCCTGCGGCTGCGGCCCCGGCCCTCGGGGGGCGAACGGCCGGTGCCGGTAGGGGAGGTGCCGCCCCGATGCCGGACGCCGCGGGGGCGTCGGCCAGGCGGGGGCGGGGGTCGGGGAGCCGGTCGAGGGCGACTCCGCACAGGGCGTGGTGGCCGGCGGGTGATCCTTCACCGCGGGCGACGTCCTGGTCCGGACGCGTCGCGGCCCCCTGTGGCCGACATACGGCCGAGGCGGCGGAGGCGGCGGAGGCGGCGGCCAGGGTGTCGTTGGCCTCGCGGTCCGGGCCGTGGGCGCAGGCGACCAAATGGATGCTCGTGAACACGAGCACGCCCAGAAGCAGGAGCACGCCATGAAAGGAGATGCGCTGACCCGCTCGCCACATCATGCCACGCATCGTAGTCGATCAGTCGCACCGCGCAGCGAACGGCCCGGTAGTGTGAAGCGTTTCACCGGGCCGGCGGGTCGAGCAGCCGGAAGCGGCCCGGTGGGACCGACCAGTTCCGGCCGCCGAGCCGGACCCGGACCGGCGCCGCCGCGGAGGCGGGGACGGCGATGCTCACCTGGCGTCCGTCGACGTGGATCCGCACGCCCCGGTGTCCGCGGTGGCAAACCGTGAAGCCGACCTGCCGGTCGCCGGCGGCGCCCGCCAGGGCGATGTGCCGCGGCAGGTCCCGCTCCTCGGCGGGTTCCCCGGGCGCGGACGGGTCCACGACCGGTGCGGTCATGATCGGAGATCCCCACGGTGCTTTCCCGGCAGCGGCGGTGTCGCCGGGGTGCCGTGGCCAAGGCCGGTGGAGAGCCGGTCAGGCGGCATCCCGGACTCCCTCGGTCGTGCTTCCCCTTCGTCCAGCAGACCGTCGCGGCACACCGGGTCCGCAGGGGACGATGGGCCCCTCCGCGGGGCCGGGTGGCCCAATGGCGGCGGTCACCGGGCCGTCCCAAACTGGGTGCGGGAGGGTTTCCGTCCCTCGTCAAAGGAGGCGGTCATGAACGGCAACCGGCATCCGGCGAGGGTGGGCGACGTGATGACGCGCAAGGTCGTCGCTGTCGCCCTGGGCACCTCGTTCAAGGAGATCGTGCGGACGCTGGAGCAGTGGAAGGTCAGCGCCGTTCCCGTGGTGGCCGACGGCACCCGGGTGGTCGGCGTGGTCTCCGAGGCGGATCTGCTGCGCAAGGAGGAACACCATGAGGACGACGCCCCGCCGGTCGGCGCAGGCCGGGACAAGGCCGCCGCGGCCACGTCCGAGGAGTTGATGACGGCCCCGGCGGTCACCGTGCGCGAGGACGCCCCCCTGGCGCAGGCGGCGCGGACGATGGCCCTGCACCGCGTGAAGCGGCTGCCCGTGGTCGACGCCGACGGCGCGCTGCAGGGCGTGGTGAGCCGGGGCGACCTGCTCAAGGTGTTCCTGCGGCCGGACGAGGACATCGTCCGTGACGTTCGGGAGGTCATCGCCGGGGAGTTCCTGCCCGGCGCATGGCAGTTGGTGGACGTCGAGGCAGCGGACGGCATAGTGACGGTGAGCGGCCTGCTCGCCGACCGGTCGCTGGTCCCGGTCGTGGCACGGATGGTGCGCTCCGTGGAGGGTGTCGTGGACGTGCGCTTCGACCTCACCTCGACGCGCGTGTGACGCTCACCCGACGACGACCGGTCGGACCCGGCGTGCGGGCCCGACCGGCCCAGTTGCGTTACACCCTGGCGGCGGCCATGAGGGCGTGGGTTTTCCAGGAGCCGCGGCCGTCCGGCGGCTGAACGAGCACGCCTACACCGGGCCGTGGGCCGGCGGGGACCGCGACCTGTGGATCCGCATCACCCCGCAGAGCGTGACGGGCCGCCGCATCGTGGTCGGCTGACACGACGACGACAGGAGGACGCCCATGACCGACACCGGGATCAGCCCACACGAAGGGCTCCACATGCCACACGGGGAGGTCGTCGTGGGAGTGGACGGATCGGATCCCGCCGTGCGCGCCCTGGACCGGGCGGCCGACGAGGCACACCGGCGCGACACCGTCCTGCGGATCGTGTTCGCGCTGCCGTGGCCCGATCCGGGCGAGGTCGGATTCGGACTGGACACCGACCGTGATCGCCCACCGGCCGAAGCGGCCCGGGTGATCCTGGAACTGGCCGCCCAGCGGGTGGCGGACCGGCACCCGAAGCTCCCCGTCGCCCTGGAGCGCACCGCCGAACCGGCGGCCACGGCCCTGGTGCGCCTGGGCAGGAACGCCGCCCTGACCGTCGTCGGCACCCGGGGCCGCGGCGGCTTCACCGGCCTGCTCCTAGGCTCCGTCGGACTGCGGGTGGCGGCCCACACCACCGGCCCCCTGATGGTCGTCCGCGGCCAGGACGCGGCCGCACGGCGGGGCCCGCTGCACGACAAGGTACTGCTCGGTCTGGAAGACGAAAGCGACACCGAAGCCGCCGTGTTCGCGTTCGAGGAAGCCCAACGGCGCCGCGCACGGCTACGGGTACTCCACACCTGGACCCACCCACACGTTCCCCTGGGCGAGTGGCCGGTGTCCCACCGGCAGGACCTGGCCGCCCAGGCCCGGCAGCACAAGGAACTCGCCCGGTTCGCCGTGTCCAAACTCACCGACCGCTTCCCCGACATCGCCGTCCGGGTCGACACCACCGCCGGGCACGCCGCGGCAGCCCTGGTGGAAGCGAGCCGCGCCGCCGACGTCGTCGTGATCGGCGCCCACCGCCGGGAAGGCCGGCCACTCGGAATGCGTCTGGGACCAGTCACCCACGCGGTACTGCACCACGCGCACTGCCCCGTCGTCCTGATCCCCATCGGCTGACCGCCGGACCGCATGGCCGGTTCGCACCGCCGGTTCGGCCGTCACCGCGCCGACGGACGGCCGTCAGCGGACCGGCCGGACCGCACAAGGGCCGGGAGGCCCTGCGCACGGCGGGCCCGGCTACGGAGGCTGGAGGCGAGGACCGGGCCCCAGTCACGAGGAGGACCCACATGCACGGCAACCCGCACGTCGTCGGTGACGTGATGACGCGATCCGTCGGCGCGGTCGACGTCACGACGATGGAGCGGTGGAAGGTGAGCGCCC
This sequence comes from Actinacidiphila sp. bgisy160, assembly GCF_057707815.1. Classification (NCBI taxonomy): domain Bacteria; kingdom Bacillati; phylum Actinomycetota; class Actinomycetes; order Kitasatosporales; family Streptomycetaceae; genus Actinacidiphila; species Actinacidiphila sp. bgisy160. The sequence goes on along the minus strand of NZ_JBYIQW010000020.1, from coordinate 111,987 downwards.
TGCCCGTTCTGGAGGGTGAGGGCCGCGTCGTCGGTGTGGTGTCCGAGGCGGACCTGCTGCCCAAGGAGGAGTACCGCGACAGTGCCCCTTCCCGCGGCGAGCAGATGCGGCGGCTGGCGGATCTGGGCAAGGCGGGCGCCACCACCGCCGACGAGCTGATGAGCGCGCCTGCCGTGTGCGTGCACGCCGACGCCACGTTGGCTCAGGCGGCACGGGCCATGGCCTTTCGGCACGTGAAACGGCTGCCGGTCATCGACGGGGAGGGGATGCTGTGCGGGATCGTCAGCCGGGGCGACCTGCTGAAGGTCTTCCTACGCCCGGACGAGGAGATCGCCGAGGAGGTCGGCCGCGAGATCGTCGCCTACCTGTTCCCCGGTGAGCCCCCGCCGGTGCGGGCCCGCGTCGAAGAAGGCGTCGTCCACTTCTCCGGCCCGCCGGGGGACCCGTTGAGACCGCGCCACACGGCCCCCGCCGCCGGGACGACCGGCCCCTCCCCCCACTGGCGCGGCGGGGCGGAATCTGGAGTCGGGTTCCGCCCGGGAGGAGAGCGCCATGATGCCCACGACCCTCGACGGGGCGACGCTGGAGAAGCTCATTTCCGCCGCCGTCGCCGCACCGTCCTTCCACAACAGCCAGCCGTGGCGTTTCCGGCTGGAGCCGGACACCGCCACGGTCCTGGTCCGCGCCGCGGGCGAGCGCGGGCTGCGCGAGGCCGACCCGCTGGGCCGGGCGCTGCACGTGTCCGTCGGTGCCGCGGTGTTCAACCTGCGGGTCGCGGTCGCCCACTTCGGCTGGGAGCCCGTCGTCCGGCTGCTGCCGGTCCCGGCACAGCCGGACCTGCTGGCCTCGGTGCGGCTGGCCGGGCGGCCCGGCGGCGGGAAGCACCGCGCGGACCTGTACGAGGCGTTGTGGCGCCGGCACAGCAGCCGCTCGCCGTTCTCGGCGCAGCGGCCTCCGGCGCCGGTCCTCGCCGAACTGGCCGATGCCGCCCGGGCGGAGGGGGCGACGCTCCTCCTGCCGGACGCCGGGGAGACGCAGCGGGTGCTACGGCTGACCGAGGAGGCGGAGCAACGTGGCGTCGTCGACCCCGCGCGCCGCGCCGAGAGCCGGCGCTGGGTACGCGACGGCGCCCCGGACGGCCTGGCGCCGACGGCCCTGGGCCCGCGGGACGCCTCCGGGCGGCTGCCCATGCGGGACTTCTCCGCACTCCGTCCGGAGAATCAGCTCCCCTCAGCGGTCTTCGAGCGGGAGCCCCTGATCGCGGTGCTGTCGACCGCCCACGACCGGCGTGCCGACTGGCTGCGGGCCGGCCAGGCGCTGGAGCACGTCCTGCTGGTCGCCACCACGCACCGGGTGCGGACGTCACTGCTGCACCAGGCGCTGGAGTGGCCGGACCTGCGCTGGGCGCTGCGCGGCACGGACCGCGGACCGGGGCACGTCCAGATGCTCATCCGGCTCGGGTACGGCCCTGCGGGGGCGGCGAGCCCGCGGATTTCGGCTTCGGAGGTCGTGGGACGGCGTTGACACCCTCTCCGCCCTGAGGGGGAGATCCCCGCCTACCGCGCCGCCTGCGCTCCACGGGCTGCCACGGCCAGTCCGGCCGCCCTGGCGACGCTGACCGGCCCGTTGACGTCCCGGTCCAGGACCGCCCCGCACGCCCCGCACATCCACCCGCGGACGTGCAGGGGCATCGGGCCGTCCTTGACGCCGCACTGCGAGACCACCTGAGACGTGGGCTCGAAGCGGCCGATGCTGCGGGGTCATACGGCCGCCACCGGCCCGGGGACCTCCGGTCCCCGGGCCGGCGCGCGATGTGCTCTGTCCTGGGCGCCGTCAGTTCTCCGGCTGCGGGGAACGGGCTCCCTGACGTCTGCGGCGCGTCAGGCGGGCACGACGTCGATGACGTCACCGTCCACAAGCCCCAGACTGGCCGGCGTCTCGGTGGAACTGCAGGGTGCGCCGTTGACGAGGAAGCCAAGTCCTCTGCGGGACCTTCCCGTCTTGGCGCAGTACGTGTCCATCAACTGCTTGAGAGAGGTGTGCGCGCGGATCTCGAAGCTCATCTCCCCGGTGTCGTCCTTGACTCGCAGTGTGATGTCACTTTCCTCGCCCATGACCGCGCCTCCGTCGACATGTGATCTCCGTATCGAGCCATCCGGCGGACTGACCGCGCGCCGGGCAGCCAGGTCGTGAGTCGGTGTTCGTCGTCGGTCGTACGCCCACCGAGGGACCACGCGCGGAGCGAGGACGACAGCCCGTGGGGCTCAGGCGTGGTCGACGAGTTCGGCGTGACCCTTCTGGCGTGCACAGTGGGCACAGCAGAAGAACCGGCCGTCGGACTGAAGGCCGTGTCCCAGGATCCGGCACTGGCAGTTCTCGCAGACCGGGGCGATCCGTTGCGCCGCGCACTCCAGGCTGTCGAAGACGTGCAGCGCGCCTGCCGCCCGCACCTCGAAGGCCATCTCGTAGTCGTTACCGCATACTTCGCATACCGGCATCGGATGACTCCTGACACTGTGTGTAGTGGACAGCCCGGACGATCCGTGGCTGGACCGGGCCCTGCTCCGGGGCAGGGCGACCGGCGGCGCGGGCGTTCACCAGGAACATGCCGCTGCTCCCGATGAGGTGGCCACCGATGGCCGCCGCACTCACCGGCCCCCACTTGGACCAGCCGGCGCGGCGATCCGCGTGGCCGAATGCCACATCCCGCCTTCGTCCCTCGCTGCGCCGTTCAAGCCCACGGCTCCCCTCACGGAACCGCAGAACCACCACGGGGCCAATCCCACATCACGCGGGCTCCGCAGCACGGTATTTCGTTCGGACATCAGTCGGCTCCTCGTAGGACGACGGAGGGCAGCCGGCGTCCTGCCCATGCCCTCCCACCGTCGCTCTGAGTGGCGGCGTACGCCACCGCGGCTGGTACGAACGGATCAGGAACGAAGCGCTGTCCGGGCCGGGAGCCGGTGTGTCGCCGAGCGGTCGTGGCGCCTGCCCGGTCGACTGCGGCTTCGGCCATGCGCGAAGGCCCGGGGTCACGGGACGCGGGCGACCCCGCCGTCGGTGCCGCTGTCCTCGGGCGACGGCGGCGGGCACTTCCTGAACCACTCCGCGGCCGTCACCAGGCCGGGGGCGACGAGGTCCAGGCCGTCGAAGAAGCGGGCGACCTGGGAGCGGGTGCGGAAGCCGAGGCGGATGCCGCCCTTGGCGTACCCGGCGGTGGTCGACGCCCCGCGCGGCGTCGGCGGGCACGGGCGGTTGGCGACCTGGCGTGTCGCCCACGCTTCGGCGTCACATATGGCGACATCTTCGGGCGCTCCCGAATTCGCGACAAATAGGCGGGACCAGCATTTTCATGCCCACCACCCGCTCGAAACTTTCGAGGAGAGCGGGACACCGAACCGCTGCCGGCGGAATTCCCCTGTTTCCAGTGAGTAAACTTTTCGGGCGCTCTTCCACGCACTGATCAGATCGATTTCCATTCGGCATATCAGCAGGTCAGCAGGGGCCTCTGAGGTCATGTCAGGACTCACCTCGGCAACCGGCGCCACCCGGCTGGGAAATGGAATACGCTACAGTCCGTCAGTGCGAAGTTCAAGTGCTTTACACGGCCTCTTCAGAGGTGATCAGATTCGTCCGATCGTCCACTCTGGAGGGCAATGTGAGACCCCGTTTCCCCCGGCGATACGCAGCGGCGACAGCCACAGCTCTGGTCGCCGCTCTCGTGAGCCCCGGAGCCGCGCACAGCGCTTCTCCGTCCGCACCGGCCGCGGCGGCAACCCCCGCGGCGGCCGTGGCGCAGCACCCGCCCGCAAAGGTCACGCTGGTCACCGGCGACAAGGTGACGGTGACTCAAGGACCCAAGGGCACGGCCCCCGCGGTGCAGGTCGAGCGCGCACCGGGGTCCACGGGCTCGGTGCGTGTCGCCACCGAGGGCGGCGACACCTACGTGTTCCCCGACGAGGCGGTGGCGTACATAGCGAAGGGGCTTCTCGACAAGGAACTCTTCAACGTCACCCAGTTGATGGCCCAGGGTTACGACGACGCGCACCTCAGCGCGCTCCCCCTGATCATCACGCGCACCGAGGGCTCCGCCCCCCTCAAGTCCCGCTCGGCGCTGCCCGGGGCGGAAACCACGCTCAGCCTTCCCTCCGTCCGCGGTGAGGCGGTCCGCACCCGGCGGTCGAAGGCCGCGGACTTCTGGTCGGCCCTCACCGGCACCGCGCAGGCTGACGCCGACGGGCCCAAGGCGGCACCGCGCTTCTCCGCCGGCGTCGACAAGGTGTGGCTCGACGGCAAGGCGAAGGCCACGCTCGCCGACACCACGGCGCAGGTCGGGGCGCCCGCCGCCTGGGCCGCGGGAGGTACGGGTGCGGGGGTGCGGGTGGCCGTCCTGGACAGCGGGGTGGACACCACCCACCCGGACCTCGTGGACCGCATCGTGGCGTCCCGCAGCTTCGTTCCCGGCGCGAGCGTCGTCGACCGCAACGGGCACGGCACCCATACGGCGTCCACCGTGGCCGGCACGGGTGCCGCCTCCGGCGGCAAGGAGCAAGGGGTCGCCCCCGGCGCCGACCTGCTGGTGGGCAAGGTCCTCGGCGACAACGGATCCGGGACGATATCCGGGATCATCGCCGGCATGGAGTGGGCGACGCGGACCGAGCACGCCAAGGTCGTCAGCATGAGCCTCGGCGTCAGCGGCTGGCACACCCAGGACGATCCGCTGAGCCAGGCCGTGAACCGGCTGAGCGCCGAGACCGGCGCGCTCTTCGTCATCGCCGCGGGCAACGACGGCCCCGGGGCCTACAGCCTTGCCGCGCCCGGGACGGCGGACTCCGCGCTCACCGTGGGGGCGGTGGACGCGTCCGACCACCTCTCCGAGTTCTCCAGCGCCGGACCGCGCATGGACGGCGACGCTCTCAAACCCGACATGACCGCCCCCGGAGTGGACGTCCTTGCGGCACGTTCGCAGTACATGGAGTGGGGCGAGGGCTTCTACCGCGTCGACAGCGGCACCTCCATGGCCACGCCCCACGTCGCGGGGGCGGCCGTGCTCCTGGCGCAGAAGCACCCGCGGTGGACGGGGCAGCAGATCAAGGACGCCCTGATGGGCACCAGCGAGCCGACCCCCGGCTACAGCCCCTACCAGGCGGGAACCGGCCGGCTGGACGTGGCCGCCGCCTACAACCAGGACCAGGTCATCGCGACCGGATCGGTCGACGCGGGGCTCGTACGGTGGTCGCCCGGTGCGCAGCGGCAGCCCGTCAAGCGGAAGATCACCTACACCAACACCACCGACCGCCCCATCACGTTGCGGCTCTCCGTCGACCGTGGCGACTTCCCGGCTCAGGCGTTCGCGCTGTCCGCCGACAGCGTCACGGTGCCGGCGAACGGCACCACCACCGCCGAGGTCGTGGTGAGCGCCGAGGGCCTCGCAGCGGGCCGGTACGCCGCCCGGGTCACGGCACACCACGCCGGCGGTGAGGTGCACACGGCCGTGGGGCTCTCCGTCGAGTCCGAGAAGTACGACCTCACCATCCGCCTGAAGGACCGCTCCGGCCGGCCCGTGAGCGGTGAGGTCGAGATCAGGGGCGCGGACGGCGCTTCCACCTTCATGTGGGTTCCCGACGGGTCCGTCACCAGCCGCTGGGCCCCGGGTTCCTACATGGTGACGTCGCTGATGGACGTCGAGGGCCTGGCCGGACGCCACTCCCTCGGGCTTGCGATGCTGGCCGCCCCCGAGATCGGGCTCACCGCCGACCGAACCGTGGAACTCGACGCCTCCCGCGCCCGCGAGGTGAAGGTGGCGACCCCCCGGCCGACCAGCGTGGTGAGCAGCAGGATCGACCTGTACCGCTCCTTCACCTCCAGCACTCCCACCCCCGGCGACGGGAACGCCCTGCGCGAGAGGATCTGGCCCTCGGCCGCCTACGACAGCCTGTGGGCGCTGCCGACCAAGGACAAGGTGCGCAAGGGCAGCTTCGCCTTCACCACCAGGATCCGCGCCGAGCAGCGGCCCCTGCAGATCACCTACCGGGGCCACCGCCTCGACGACGCCCTCGTGCAGCCCGGTTCCCGGCCGATGCGGGACGGCACCTCGCACCTGGACGCCGTCTTCGCCGGTACCGGCACACAGGCCGAGTACGCCGGCGTGTCCGCACGCGGCCGGGCCGTGGTGGTCCGCGGCAGCGACGCCGTGCCCCCCGCCGATCAGGCGGCCGCGGCACATGCCGCCGGCGTGGCGCTGCTCGTGGTGGTCAACGACCGCGAGGGCCGCAAGAGCGACTGGTACGGCGACCCCGACAACGTCACGACCGGACAGGTCCCGGTCGCCTCGCTGACCCTGGACGAAGGGGAGGCGCTGATCAAGGCGATCGCCGGTGCGGGCGGGAAGGGGGTACGGCTGGCGGTCGAGGCGCATCCCGCGCCGAAGTACCTGTACGACCTGGTCGACCAGCACCTCGGCGGAGTGCCCGCGGATCCCTCGGCGAAGACGGAGCCCCGCGACCTCGCCCGCGTCGACGTCGACTTCACTCCGCCTCCCGGGCGGCAGGTCCTCGAATCGCGGCTGGACTTCCCGTCGTACGACTATCCGCCGTACAAGGGGTTCTCTCCCAACGCGCTTCCCGCCGAGGTGGTCGCGCCCGGCCGCCGCACCGACTGGGTCACCGCCGGAGTCCAGTGGCAGCAGAACGCCGCCCTCGACGGCTGGGGCAGTTCGCAGACCGACCTGATGACCTACCGGCCGGGCAGCGTGCAGAAGGACCGCTGGTACGGGCCCATCACCCGGCCCCGCATGATCACCTCCGATCTCCCCTACCGCGGCGAGAACGCGATGAGCGCCTACATCCAGGGATTCGGCGACGCGGGATCGGCGCACAGCGGCGGATCGGGCATGTACCAGGCGATCTCGTTCTACCAGGGCGACCGGGAACTGTCCCGGATGGAGGGCTACCCCTGGTTCGGGGCCGGTGACCTGGCGCCGGAGAAGCTCCCGTACCGGCTGGTCGTCGACACCAAGGGCGACACCCGGCTCAGCCCCTACTCCACCACCACCCGCACCGAGTGGCGCTTCACCTCCGGCGCCCCCGAGAGCGTCCAGGCCGTCCCGCTGGTGCAGTTGGACTACGGCACCGACCTGGACGCGGAGGGCCGGGCGCGGCGCAGCACGGAACTCGCCGTCACCCCGGTGGTGCTCGGCAGCTCCGCCGCCGCGGACGCGGTCTCCTCGGTCCGGCTGGAGGTCTCCTACGACGACGGGGCCACCTGGCTGCGGCAGGGGCTCAAGGAGAGGAAGGGCACCTGGCAGGCGGCACTGAACGCGCCGAACCGGGCCGGCTACGTGTCGATCCGCGTCACCGCCGAGCAGCGCAACGGCGGCGGAGTCACCCAGACCGTCACCCGGGCCTTCGGCCTGAAGTGACAGCGTGAGGGGCCGGTGCCCGGGCATGATCGTGTGCCCGGGCACCGGCCCTTTGACGTCCGTGACGCCGTTGATCTTGCGCAGAGTTACTCAATAAATTGCGCTGCATTCGATCATTCGTTGCGACGGCACCGGCTCACCCGACGACCTTTCGATAGGACCTGCCAGGCCTTTCACCGGCACGGCACGCGGCCCGGCACACGCAAGCGCTCCGCAAGTGACGCAAACACAGCTCGACGGCAACTGGCTGTGGATTACGTGCCGTTGACAAACCAGAGACGTCCGAGAAACCTAATGACGCGCTTTCCGCAAGAAGTTGACTGCATGACTCAATTGGCGTGCATGGCCGGCTCCCATGTCGGGACGGTCCCGTTCGGTCCCTGCTTCCCCTGCTCCCCCTGGTTCCTCCTCGCCCGCCTGCCGCGCGCCCCGCCCCCCACGGAATGAGGACCCCATGCGTTGGAGACCCCTCGGCCGGCGGTCGCTGTCCGCCGCCGTACTGTCCGGGCTCATGACCCTCGCGCTGTCACCGATGTCCGCCACCGCCCAGGCGGCCCCCACGGCCAACGCCGCCGCCGACGTCAACCTCGCGCTCGGCCGGCCCGCCACCGCGGGCGGCTCCCACGGCGAGTACCCGGCCGGGAACACCACCGACGGCACCCAGGCCTCCTACTGGGAGGGCCCGGCCGGCTCCTTCCCCCAGTGGGTGCAGGTCGACCTCGGCGCGACCCGCAGCGTCGACCGCGTCGTGCTCAAGCTGCCCTCCGGGTGGGAGACCCGGACGCAGACGCTCTCCCTGCAGGGCAGCACCAACGGCTCCTCGTTCGGCGCGCTGGCCGCCTCTGCCGGACGGGTGTTCAACCCTGCGCAGGCCAACACCGTCACCGTGGACCTGACCTCGCCCGCCGACGCCCGCTACGTCCGTGTCAACGTCACCGGCAATACCGGCTGGAACGCCGCGCAGTTGTCCGAGCTGGAGGTGTACGGCGAGGAGGGCGGCGGGAACGAGCCGCCGCCCACCGGAACCAACCTGGCGCGCAACAAGCCGGTCGAGGCCACCTCGTCGGTGCATACCTATGTGGCCGCCAACGCCACCGACGACTCCACTTCCACCTACTGGGAGGCGGCCGGTCACCCCGCCGACCTCACCGTCGAACTCGGCTCGGCCGCCGACGTCACCGGTGTCGTGGTCAAGCTCAACCCCGACCCGGTGTGGGCCGCCCGTACCCAGGCCATCCAGGTGCTGGGGCGTGCGCCGTCCACGACCAGCTTCACCTCGCTGCGCGACCGCGACGACTACTCCTTCAGCCCGGGCACGGGCAACTCGGTGACCATTCCGGTCAGCGGACGCTGGGAGGACGTACGGCTGCGGTTCTTCGCCAACTCCGGCGCGCCCGGCGGTCAGGTGGCGGAGTTCCAGGTCGTCGGCACCGCCGCTCCCGCCCCCGACCTCACCGTCACGGGCCTGGGCTGGTCCCCGGCCGCCCCCTCCGAGCGGGACGCGGTCACCGTGAACGCCGGGGTCCGCAACGGCGGCACCGCACGCTCCGCGGCGACGACCGTGGACGTGAGCGTCGAGGGCACGGTCGCCGGGTCCGCCCCGGTGCCCGCCCTCGAACCGGGCGAGTCGGCCACCGTCGCCGTCTCCACCGGGACCCGCGCGGCGGGCAGTTACGCCGTCTCCGCGGTCGTCGACCCGCGCGACGCCGTGGCCGAGCTGGACGACAGCAACAACAGCCGCAACGCCGCGGACCGGCTGGTCGTCAGCCAGGCTCCCGGGCCCGACCTGGAGGTCACCGGCATCACCCCCAGCCCGGCGAACCCCGCGGTGGGCGCGCCGGTCTCCTTCACCGTCGCCGTGCACAACCGCGGCACGACGGCCGCGGCCGCGGGTTCGGTGACCCGGCTGCAGGCCGGCTCCACCACGCTGAGCGGCACCACCGGCCAGGTCGCGGCCGACGCGACGGTGAACGTCGCGATCAGCGGCACCTGGACGGCGACCGCGGGCGGCGCCACCCTCACGGCCACCGCGGACGCCACCGGAGTCGTCTCCGAGACCGACGAGAACAACAACGTGCTCGCCAAGTCCCTGGTCGTCGGACGCGGCGCGGCCGTGCCGTACACCGAGTACGAGGCCGAGAACGGCCGCTACCAGGGCACCCTGCTCACAGCCGACGCCAAGCGGACCTTCGGGCACACGAACTTCGCGACCGAGTCCTCCGGCCGCAAGTCCGTCCGGCTGGACTCCGGCGGCCAGTACGTCGAGTTCACCTCCACCACGTCCACCAACTCCATCGTGGTACGCAACTCCATCCCCGACGCCCCGGGCGGCGGCGGAGCCGACGCCACGATCAGCCTCTACGCCGACGGCACGTTCGTGCAGAAGCTGAACCTCTCGTCCAAGCACAGCTGGCTGTACGGCAGCACCGACGACCCGGAAGGCCTGACCAACCGGCCCGGCGGCGACGCGCGGCGGCTGTTCGACGAGTCGCACGCGCTGCTGTCGCGCACCTACCCGCAGGGCACGACGTTCCGTCTGCAGCGCGACGCGGGCGACTCGGCGGCCTACTACGTCATCGACCTGATCGACCTGGAGCAGGTCGCGCCCGCGGCGGACAAGCCGGCCAACTGCACCTCGATCACCGAGTACGGGGCCGTCCCCGGCGACGGACTCGACGACACCGACGCCATCCAGCGGGCGGTCACGGCCGACCAGAACGGGCAGATCTCCTGCGTGTGGATCCCGGCCGGGCAGTGGCGGCAGGAGCAGAAGATCCTCACCGACGACCCTCTCAACCGCGGCCAGTACAACCAGGTCGGCATCCGGGACGTCACCATCCGCGGCGCGGGCATGTGGCACTCCCAGCTCTACACCCTGACCCCGCCGCAGAACGCGGGGGGCATCAACCACCCCCACGAGGGCAACTTCGGCTTCGACATCGACCACAACACCCAGATCTCCGACATCGCCATCTTCGGCTCGGGCACCATCCGCGGCGGCGACGGCAACGCCGAGGGCGGCGTCGGCCTCAACGGGCGCTTCGGCAAGGACACGAAGATCACCAACGTGTGGATCGAGCACGCCAACGTCGGCGTCTGGGCCGGCCGCGACTACTCCAACATCCCCGAGCTGTGGGGCCCCGGCGACGGGCTGGAGTTCTCGGGGGTGCGGATCCGCAACACCTACGCCGACGGCATCAACTTCGCCAACGGCACCCGCAACTCCACCGTCCACAACTCCTCGTTCCGCAACACCGGCGACGACGCGCTGGCGGTCTGGGCCAGCAAGTACGTCAAGGACACCTCCGTCGACGTCGGCCACGACAACCACTTCCGGAACAACACCGTCCAGCTGCCCTGGCGCGCCAACGGCATCGCGGTCTACGGCGGCTACGGCAACACCATCGAGAACAACATCGTCTCCGACACGATGAACTACCCGGGCATCATGCTCGCCACCGACCACGACCCGATCCCCTTCTCCGGTCGGACCACCATCTCGGGCAACGCCCTGTACCGCACGGGCGGCGCGTTCTGGGGCGAGGCGCAGGAGTTCGGCGCCATCACGCTCTTCGCCCAGGGCACGGACATCCCGGGCGTGACCATCCGGGACACCGAGATCCACGACTCGACCTATGACGGCGTCCAGTTCAAGACGGGCGGCGGCTCCATGCCCGGCGTCATGGTCACCGACGTCCGCATCGACAACTGCGTGAACGGCTCCGGCATCCTGGCGATGAGCGGCGCCCGCGGCAGTGCCACCCTGACCGACGTCACGATCACGAACTCGGCCCAGGGCGACGTACTGATCGAGCCCGGCTCCCAGTTCACCATCACCGGCTCACCGAACGGCGCGTCCGCGGCACGCAGGTCCGTCTGAAACCGGCGGGGTCCCCGGCTCACCGTGAGCCGGGGACCCCGCACGGCGTCACTTCAGCCCGGTGGCCGGCGCGCGCGCCACGAAGGTGTGCGCGACGCCGGTCTGCCAGCCGGGCAGGGGCAGGACCCGGACCTGTGTGAATCCCACCCGCCGCATCCGTGCGGCGAAGGCGTCGGCGGTGTCGAACTCGAGGACGCTGCGCCACAGATGCTCGTACAGGGAGCGGTCCCCGGTCAGGCACGCGACAGGCAGCAGCAAGCCCCGGCACACGGCCGTCCACACCGCGCGATGGCGAGGCAGCCCGCTCAGGGTGTACTCGTGGATCGCGACGCGGCCGCCCCGGGCCATCGAGTCCCGTACCCCGGCGAGGACCAGATCGGGGTCGGCCACGTTGCGGAAGAGGTAGGCGGCGAACACCGCGTCGTAGGGCCCGGCCACCCCCGCTTCCGCGAGCCGCTCGGCCGGGCAGTGCACGAACCTGACTCCGCGGCCCCATCGCTTGCGGGCCGCCACCTCGAGCATGCCCGCGGAGGAGTCGACCGCGGTGATACGGGCGCGTGGGGCCGCGGTGAGCAGGGCGGCGGTGGACGCACCGGTGCCGCACCCCACATCCAGCAGCCGCATCCCCGACCCGCCGGCGCGAAGCCCCAGCCGCCGGGCCGATCGCCGCAGATGGGCGTGATAGCCAGGATTGACGGCGACCATCCGGTCGTACAGCGCGGCGGCGTGATCGAACGCGGACGCGAGTTCGGCACCGTGCATCACGGGCATGACGTGCTCCTCGGCTGCCGCGGGAGGGAGTGGGACGAGCGCACCACGTGCGGCCTGTGCCCATTCCACCCCCGCCGCCGTCCGGGCGCACCTCACACAGGCGCATACCCACGGACGGCCCAAGAACCGCGTGTCAGGCCCGGCCGTGGTCCCTTCCGGCCACGGGAGCGGCGATCATCGCCTCAAGGTCCGCACCCAATCACCGTCCGGGAGGATCCTTGACCGAGGCCGACGCCCGGAGTGCCGTCGACATCCTGATCGTCGGCGCGGGCGCCGCCGGGCTGTCACTGGCGCACCGTCTGGCGGCCTCGCCGGGCCCGGACGGCCTCCCCGTCTCGATCGTGCTCGTCGAGCCCCCGACGGGTTCCCCCGTGCGCTCTCCCGCACGCACCTGGTGCTTCTGGGGGGACGAGGGGGACGCATTCGACAGCCTGGTCACCGCCCGCTGGCACCGGCTGCGGATCACCGCCAGGGACGGCCACCGCGTCTGCTTCACGTCCCCGCGCGCGTACCGGATGATCCGTTCGGCCGACTTCCTGCACGAAGTCGGTGGTGCGCTCGCCCGCCGGCCCGGTGTGCGGAGGGTGGAGGCGACCGTGGACGTGGTGCGTGACGTGCCGGGAGGTGCCGAGGCCACCGGCCACGACGCGGCAGGCCGTCCGGTCCGGTTGTCCGCGCGCTGGGCCTTCGACTCGCGGCCCCCGAGCGAGCTGCCGCCCGCCCGCACCACGCTGCTGCAGCACTTCAGGGGCTGGTTCCTCACCACACGTGCCGACCACTTCGAACCCGGCGTCGCCGATCTGATGGACTTCCGCACCCGCCAGCCCGCACTGGGGCTGTCCTTCGCGTACGTGCTGCCTTTCTCTCCCCGCGAGGCGCTGGTCGAGTACACGGAATTCTCCGCCGCGCCGCTGACGGAGTCCGCCTACGACGCGGCACTGGAGGACTACGTCCTGCGCACGTGGCGGGCGGCCGCCTACGAGGTCACCGCCGCCGAACAGGGGGTCATCCCCATGACGGACGGGCGCTTCCCCCGGCGTGCGGGACGGAGCGTGTTCCCGATCGGCGTGGCCGGTGGTGCCACCCGCCCCTCCACGGGGTACGCCTTCGCCGCGATCCAGCGGCAGTCGGCCGCGGTCGCCGCGTCCTGGCACGCCGGACTGACCCCGCAACCCCCGATGCCGTACGCGGCCCGCCACCGCCTCATGGACGCCGTCATGCTGCGCGCCCTGGCGACCGGCCGGGCCGGTGGGGCCGCCTTCTTCGAAACCCTTTTCCGGCGCAATCCCCCGGAGCGGGTCCTGCGCTTCCTCGACGGCACCTCAGGCCTGCGGGACGAATGGGCCATCGGCCTGGGCACGCCGGTGCCGGCCATGCTGCGCGCGCTCTTGGAACTCCCGCTGGTACCACGGCGAAAGGCGACCGCATGCTCCTGAACCCTCCGTTCGGGGCGGTGCGTCCCGGCCGCGACCGCAGGGCGGTCCTGTGGCCGGCACGGGACGGCACCGCCCGGGTGGCACAGCCCGCCCCCAGCACGGCCGTGGTGGGCGGAGGCATCGCCGGGGTGGCGGCGGCCGTCGCGCTCGCCGAGCGCGGCGTACGTGTCGACCTGCTGGAGAGGGAGGACGTGCTCGGCGGCAGGGCCGCCGGATGGCCGACCGCCCTGGCCGACGGACGGCGGGTCACGATGAGCCGCGGCTTCCACGCGTTCTTCCGTCAGTACTACAACCTCCGCGCGTTGCTCCGCCGGGTGGACCCGGGTCTCGCCCGTCTGCGACCGCTGGCGGACTACCCGCTGCAGCGCGCCACCGGTGCCCACGACAGCTTTCGCAACGTGCCGCGCACTCCGCCGTGGAGCGTGCTGGGTTTCGTCGCCCTCAGCCCCGCCTTCGGCTGGTCGAGCCTGGCCCGCATGCACCCGCGGGCCGCCCTGCCCCTGCTGGACGTGCGCGTCCCGGACGTGTACGAGCGGCTCGACCAGGTCAGCGCCGGCGCCTTCCTGGACGACATCCGCTTCCCGGACGACGCCCGGGACCTGGCGTTCGAGGTGTTCTCCCGCAGCTTCTTCGCCGATCCGAAGGAGCTGTCCGCCGCGGAGCTGGCCCTGATGTTCCACATCTATTTCCTGGGATCCTCCGAGGGACTGCTGTTCGACGTGCCCCGCGAGCCGTACCCGCAGGCGCTCTGGGACCCGCTCACCGGTTACCTGTCCGGTCTGGGGGCCACCGTCCGCACCGGCTGCACCGTCCAGGCACTGCGCCCCGACGCCGACGGCTTCCGGCTGGCGGTCACCGCCCCCGGAGCGTCACGGACACCGGAGGAACACAGGTACGACGCGGTCGTGCTCGCCGTGGACACGGCCGGCCTGCAGGCCGTGGTCGCGGCGTCGCCCAACGTGGGAAGCGGCGGTTGGCGTGCAGGCGTCGGACGCCTCCGGCATGCGCCGCCCTTCTTGGTCTCGCGCTACTGGATGGACCGACCCGTGCGGCCCGACCGGCCTGGATTCCTGGGCACCAGCGGTTTCGGCCCGGTGGACAATGTCAGCGTCCTCAGCCACTGGGAAGGAGAGGCTGCCCGGTGGGCGAAGGCGACCGGCGGCTCGGTCGTGGAACTCCACGCCTACGCCGTGGGCCCGGCAGCCGACCGCAGCGCCCTGCAGGACACGATGCTGCGAGAACTGTCCCGGATCTACCCCGAGTGCGCCGGGGCGGCCGTCGTCGACGCCCGCCACGTGTGGCGGCAGGACTGCCCCCTGTTCCCGGTCGGCGGCTACCGGGACCGGCCCACCGTACGCACGGTCCACCCCCGCCTGGTGCTCGCCGGCGACCAGGTGCGCACAGCGCTCCCGGTCGCTCTGATGGAACGCGCGGCCACCACGGGAACACAGGCGGCGAACGCCCTCCTGGCCACCTGGGGAGTGCGCGGCCACCCGCTGTGGTCGGTTCCGCCACATGGGCGGAACGCCGTCATGCGGGCCCTGGCACGCCGGGGTTGAGCCGGTCGGTGGCGTGCCCGCCGCGCGGCGGCGGGGCCTCAGCCGGGGAACCGGCCCTGGCTGCGCAGGGCGTAGCGGCGCTCGGCGTAGGCGAGGTCGTCGCGCCACAGGCGGGCGGCGCCGCGTCGCATCAACGGCCGCAGCAGCGGGCCGGCCCGGCGGGCGACGGTGAAGCCGGGGCGAGGTGAGTGGGCGACGACGGCCTCGGTCACGGCGGTCCGCGGCCGTCCGTCGCCGCCCGGGCCGAGCGGTGTCGCGTGGGTTTCGACGACGCTGGTGGCCCCCTCGCCGGAGACGATGCGCATCACGACGGCCCGCGGCCCGGGCGCGGTGAACTCGGCCCGCACCGGAACGCCGAGGCGTCCGCGCAACCGGAAGGAGACATCGACCAGGAAGCGGTCCGCGCCAGGGCCGGAGGCATCCGTATCGTGGGCGGCAGGTGTCTCCACGACGCTGAGGTCGGCGAAGGAGTACGGGTGGAACCAGGCTCCGTGCCACGGGTCCAGCCGGTTGGCGACCACGTCCTCGGGTTCGCACTGCCCGGTGACCGTCATGACGGCCGCCAGTGACGCTCCGGGGGCGGGCCGTGCCGGAACCGCCGGCGCCGGTGTGGGTTCCTCACCACCGACGGCGTCCAGCCGCACCCACACCAGGAGGCCGTCGTCGTGGGCCGGGTAGGGGTCCCATCCCGGGTGCCCCGAGGGCTTCAGCGCGAGGCCGTGCCAGTGGCAGACGATCGTGCCGTCCCGCACGGGGCTTTCGCACAGCGGAGCGCCCAGGTGCGGGCAGGCGCCCGGGGCGGCTCGGACCCGTCCCCGCCGGTCGCGCCACAGCACCACTTCGAGGCCGGCCACTTCCTTCCCCGTGACGCGGCGCCCGACGACCTCGGTGCTTGCGGCCACGACGTACCAGTTGCCGGACGGGCGCGCCTGGGCACGTTTCAGTGCGGACGCGATGAGGGCGGGCCTGGCATCCCGCCAGGTGGGTCGCTGATCCTCCCACCTGCCGCCGGCGAGCAGGGCCAGCGGATGGAACGGACGGCCGGAGCGGCTCATGCGGTCGACTCCTCGGTCGTGTCGGACGCGGCATCGCACGACATACGCCAAGGGCGCGCGCGGTGGGAGACGCGGCTCGAGACGACGCCGGCGAGTCCGCGGGCGGCTTCGTGGACGCGGCGGCGCCGGGGCACGGCCACGCGGCGGTGGAGCACCGGGTAGCCGGCGGCCTCGATCTCGTCGAGGATGCCGCGGTAGAGCACCAGGGCCGTTCGGACGCAGGGGCGTGAGACGGGCGCGAGCATGGGGATGCCCTGGGCGGCCCGCCGGTAGATCTCGCGGGTGAGGGCGGCGGTCTCGCGCAGGGCGCCGCGGACCCGCGGGTCGGTGGTGCCGCGCCTGCGACACCAGGTCAGCAGGGCGCGATCGGCCCCGTGGGCGGCCAGGAGGTCCCCCGGGATGTAGACACGGCCGCGGTCGAGGTCCTCCCCGACGTCGCGCAGAAAGTTGGTGAGCTGGAAGGCGACCCCCAGGGCCGCGGCCGCGGGCTCGGCCTCCTCCCTGGGGGTGACCGTGCCCAGCACCGGCAGCACCTGCAGGCCGATCACCGCGGCCGAGCCGTGCATGTAGCCGGCCAGGTCGGCGTACGTGGGATACGCGGTGACCGTCAGATCCATCCGCATGGAGGCCATGAAGTCGGTGAACAGCGCGTGGTCGAGCCGGTGCCGGCGGACGGTGTCGGAGAGCGCGGTGACCACCGGATGGTCCGCCCGGCCCCTGCGAAGGCCGTCCAGCAGTACCGTCTCCAGGTCCGCCAGTGCCCGCTTCCGGGTCGCGGGCGCGGCACCGGCGGGGCCGGTGCCGGTGCCGGCGTCGACGATGTCGTCCGCCCACCGGGCGAAGCCGTAGAGGGCGTGGACGAAGGGGCGGCGGTCCGGGGTGAGCAGCCGGGTGGCCAGGAAGTAGGTCTTGCCGTGTCGTGCGTTCAACGCCCGGCAGCGCGTGTAGGCGGCGCGCGTCGAGGCCTCGGTGATCCCGGCGGCGTCGAGTTCGCGGGCGGTCACAGGACGCTCCTTCGTGATCGCCGTCGTGCCACCGCGCGGTCCCCCGCGACCCGGGCGGCGGCGAGCTTCCCGGAGATCAGTACGGTGGGCACTCCGACGCCGGGAACGGTGCCGCAGCCGGCGAGGACGACGTTCTCGGCGCCGCGGACCAGGTTGCGGGAGCGGAAGGGGCCGGTCTGCGCGAAGGTGTGGGCGGCCGAGAAGGGCGTTCCGGCTGCGTGCCCTGCCGCGGCCCAGTCGGCGGGCGACATGGTGCGCAGGGTCTCGACGGATGCCTCGAACCCCTCGAGTCCGCGTTTCTCGAGGTCGCGCATCAGGCGGTCCCGGTAGGCGGGGGCCGCCTGGCTCCAGTCGACGCGACCGGTGGCCAGATTGGGGCACGGGGCGAGGACGTAGTGCAGGTGCCGGCCCTCGGGCGCGAGGCAGGGGTCGGTGGTGGTGGGACGGGTGATGAGGAGGGAGGGGTCGCTCATGAGGCGTCCCAGTCGGGTCAGTTCGTCGAAGGTGCTCCCCCAGGCATCGCCGAAGGAGAGAGTGTGGTGCGCCAGCTGCGGCCAGGTGCGCCGGGTTCCGGCGTGCAGGACGAAGGCGGAGGGGGACCAGGACAGGCCCACCGGGCGGCGGGGGACGCGTCCCAGGAGCCGGTACACCACCGGCAGGTCGGGCGTGAGGACCACGGCGTCACAGGGGATCCGTTCGCCCTCGCCGGTGAGCACGGCCGTCACCCGGCCGCCGGGACCGCGTTCCAGGGCCGCGACCTCGCTCCCGTAGCGGAGCGCTGCTCCCGCGTCGGTGGCCTCGGCCGCGAGCCCGCGGGCGACGGCGTGCATGCCGCCGCGCGGGAAGTACACCCCGCCGACGGTGTCCATGTAGGCGATGACGGCGTAGGCGGCCAGGGCCCGGGCGGGTGCCACCCCGGCGTACAGGGCCTGGAAGGTGAACACGCGCTGCAGGCGCTCGTCCGTGACGAAGCGCGCGATGCGGGACTGGAGTCTGCCGAATCCGCCGAGCGCCGCCAGCCGGGCCAGGTCGGGGGTGAGAAGGGACAGGGGCGAGTCGAAGTTGACGTCGATGAAGCTGCGCATCTGAATTCGGTACAACTCACCGAGCCAGGACCTCAGCCGCCGGTACCCCAGTGCCTCCCGGCCGCCCGCGAACCGGGCGACCTCGGCCTCCATCGCCTCCGGGTCGGTGTGGACGTCGAGGGCGGAGCCGTCGGCGAACCCGGCACGGTAGGCGGGGTGCAGCGCCCGCAGTTCCACCCGTGAGGCGAGGGAGCCGCCGGTGGCTGCGAACGCCTCCTCCAGCAGGTCGGGCATGGTCAGTACCGTAGGGCCGGTGTCGATGCGGTAGCCCTGGAGCTCGAGCAGACCGGCGCGCCCCCCGGGTCCGCCGGAGCGTTCCATAACGGTCACCCTGCGGCCCGCTCCCAGCAGGTGCAGGGCGGCGGCCAGTCCGGAAAGGCCCGCGCCCACGACGACCACATGGTCTGTGCGCCCCTGAACGGTCCTCATCGGCGGCTGCCCTCACGTACGGGGGTCCGATGGACCGTGGTGGGGATCATGCGACGGCCGCCGCGCCGATGCGGCGGGCCAGCCCGGCCAGAGGGCGGACGCCCTGCGGCGCGAGGCGCCCGGTCGTGAGGAGAGCGGCGGCCTCGTCGGTCAGCGCCGCGATCCGCGCCTCCACCGCCTGCACCGCGCCCAGGTCCCTCAACAGCCCGCGAAAGGCCTTCAGCTCAGTCTCGTCCGCAAGGGGGTTGCCGAGCGTGGCGCGGACACGAGCCTCGCCCCCGGGCGAACCGGACCGCCGCGCCAGTTGCACCGCCAGGGCGGTCAGGTAGGTGAGCTTTCCCGAGCGGATGTCGTCGCCCGACGGCTTGCCCATCTCCACTGGATCCCCGTAGACGCCCATCAGGTCGTCGCGGAGCTGGAAGGCCAGGCCGGTCCGGCGGCCGAACTCGTGCAGAACCTCGATGGTGCGGTCGTCCGCGCCGGCGGACACGGCGCCCACGGCCAGTGGACGGGCGACGCTGTAAAGGGCGGACTTCAGTTCGGCGGTGCGCAGCGCCGCCTGCGGGTCGTCGGAGCGCTCCGCCTGCAGGCGGAGGTCGAGGTGCTGGCCCGCCACCATCTCCGCACGCATGGACTGCCACAGTCCTTCGACCCGCCGCCGCACGGCGGTGTCCATCGGAACCGTTCTGAGCAGGTCCTCGGCCCACACCAGGGCCAGGTCCCCGGCGAGCACGGCTTGCGCGAAACCGTAGGCCGCCGCGTCTCCGGACCAGCCCGCCCGGCGGTGCGCCTCGGTGAAGTGGGCGTGCACAGCGGGGCCGCCGCGGCGTGTCTCCGAACGGTCCATCACGTCGTCGTGGATCAGCGCGCAGGCCTGCAGCAGTTCCAGCGCCGCGCCCAGCCGGACCGGCAGCCGGGCGGCGTCCCCGGAAGTGGGCCCGCCTGCGGCGAGCCACCCCCACCACACGCACCGTGCACGCAGCCGGGCCCCGCCCCGCGAGACGAACTCGGTCAGGACACCGGCCAGAGCGGCGTCCGCGGGCAGGGCATCCGATGCGGTGAGGCCCCGCTCCGCCATGTAGGCGGACAGTTCGGCCTCGACCGCTTCCACCACCTCGGTGTCTGCTCCCGCATCCGAGCTTTCCACGTCGGCCTCTCGGTCGATGTCCCTGACGGCCGCGCTCCGCACGCGGAGGCGGCTCCCGCTGGCGACCGTTGCTGGCCTTGACAGCCTCGAAGGCCCGCGCCCGATCGGAGAACGTCCCCACGGCAGCGGAAGGACAGCCCTTCGGGGATCCACGGTCGCTCCCGACTCTGACACCGGCCCCGTCACAGCGCATCCGCAAGCCGACCGCACGGGCGGCCCCTCGTCGGGCGCCGGGGCCGGAAGGAGTACCCGCAGGGCGGCGAAGTGTGCGACCGGGCCGACGCGCTCATGGGTGCAGGAACTGCGGCGCCGCGGCGTCACCTGGACCCGGATCGGCGCATCCCTCGGGATCACCCGCCAGTCCGCCTGGGAACGGTTCTCCGGCGAGGAGTGACCGGATCCCGCAGGCCCGCCCGGCCGCCGCATCCGTCCCGGCAACGGCCCGCCCCGCTCGCCGACCGGAATAGAACCGTCCGGTTGAACGTAATACGCACGTAAAAGTCGCAGGCCGAGGGCGCCCCGCCGGCAGTGATGGCGGTCGGCGGCCCTGGCCGGCGTGGGAGATGCGGACTTGTCTGGGAGACAGCAGTGCCCATACGCCGGACGACCCTTCCGGGCATCGGGACGCAGTACGACGTGACCACGCGCACCGGGCGGAACCTGTCGGTGGTGGTCCACCAGGACGGGCGGAGGTTCCTGGGTTTCTACGAGGCCGACGATCCCGACGCGTGCGGGATGTCGGTACCGTTGGAGGCCGACGAGGCCGCCGGGCTTGCGCGGTTGCTCGACCCGACGCCGCTCGAGGCGGTGCGCACGGAGGGCATCGGGCTGGTCACCGAGCAGATCCCGGTGGGCTCGAGGTCGCCGTACGCGGGTCGGCCGCTGGGTGACACCCGGGCCCGAACGCTGACGGGGGCCTCCGTCGTGGCGGTGATGCGGCGGACGAGTGCGCACCCCTCCCCCGGGCCGGAGTTCCGGCTGGCGATCGGGGACACGCTCGTGGTGGTCGGCACCCGTGAGGGCGTGGACGCGCTGGCCGCGATCGTGGCGGGGCAGTGACGATGCACGACACCACCGCGCTGCTCATCGAGCTCGGCGCCGTCATCCTCGGGCTGGGCCTCATCGGGCGTTTCGCGGGCCGGATCGGGCTCTCGCCCGTCCCGCTCTACCTGCTGGCCGGTCTGGCCTTCGGGCACGGCGGCGTCGTGCCGCTGTCGGCGAGCGAGGACTTCATCTCCGTGGGGGCCGAGATCGGGGTGATCCTGCTGCTCCTGCTGCTCGGGCTGGAGTACAGCGCCTCGGAACTGGTCACGAATCTGCGCGCCCAATACCCGTCGGGGGCCGTGGACTTCGTCCTCAACGCGGTGCCCGGTGCGGTGGCGGCGCTGTTGCTGGGGTGGGGGCCGGTGGCCGCCGTCGCGCTGGCCGGGGTCACCTGGGTCTCCTCCTCGGGTGTCATCGCGAAGGTGCTCACGGACCTCGGCCGGCTCGGCAACCGCGAGACGCCCGTGGTGCTGGGCGTCCTCGTCATCGAGGACCTGGCCATGGCGGTCTACCTGCCGCTGCTGACGACCTTGCTGGCGGGCCTGGGCCTGGCGGCCGGCGGCGTGACACTGGCGATCGCCCTCGGCACCGTGGGCACGGTGCTGTACCTGGCGTTGCGCCACGGACGGCTGCTCAGCAAGGCCGTGTCGTCGGACAACCCCGAGATGCTGCTGCTGGTCGTGCTCGGGCTGGCGCTGGTGGTGGCGGGCATCACCCAGAAGCTGCAGGTGTCGGCTGCCGTCGGGGCCTTCCTGGTGGGCATCGCCCTGTCGGGTGAGGTCGCGGAGGGCGCGGGGCGTCTGCTGACGCCGCTGCGCGATCTGTTCGCGGCCGTCTTCTTCGTGTTCTTCGGACTGTCCACCGATCCGGCGGCCATTCCGCCCGTGCTACTCCCGGCGCTGGCCCTGGCGCTGGTCACCACCGGAACCAAGATCGTCACCGGTTGGTACGCCGCCCGGCGGGCGGGTATCCATCCGCGGGGCCGGCTGCGGGCGGGTGGCGCGCTCGTCGCGCGCGGGGAGTTCTCGATCGTCATAGCGGGCCTGGCCGTCGCCACGCAGCCTCGCATCGGGCCCCTCGCCACGGCGTACGTCCTGATCCTGGTCGTCGTCGGGCCCCTGGCGGCCCGCTACACCGAACCCGTGGTCACCACGCTCCGCCGGCTGCTGCGGCCTGACGCCTTCGCCGATCAGGTGCCGGAGGCCGTCGAGGTCCTCGAGGTCACACCGCACGAGGACTCCCCCGCCCGGCGGTGAACGCCGTCATCTCTGCAGTCATCTCTCATCGAGATGGCAGCCATCCGGATTCATCTCCATCACGGGGGAAGCAATCGTCTGGTGCGGGCGCTGCAGCATGCGACAGGGCAGCGCGAGGAGTTGCTCCGTCACCACTGTGCCCACCCGAACCGCACCGCCGGTTCCCTCCACGAGAAGGACCTCGTGCCCACTCTCCGCATGACCCGGTCCCCGCGGCGCCCGGCACCCCTAGGGGCCGCCCACGGCGTTCCCGGATGGCTGGTCGGGCTGCTGGCCGTCGCCTCCGGGATGACCGTCGCCAACCTCTACTACGCCCAGCCGCTGCTGTCGTCTCTGAGCCGGGCCTTCCACCTCGGCCCGGCGGAGGCCGGCGCGCTGATCACGCTCACCCAGATCGGCTACGTGGCCGGCATGATCTTCCTCGTCCCGCTCGGCGACCGGCTGGAGAAGCGCCGGCTGGTCACCGCGTTGCTCGCCGTCACCACGGTCGCCCTGGCGGTGGCGGGCCTCGCCACGAGCTTCCCGGTGCTGCTCGTCGCGTCCCTGGTCAGCGGCGCCACCTCCGTCGTCGCGCAGATCCTGGTGCCGTTCGCGGCGGGCCTGGCGCCCGACCACGCCCGCGGCCGCATCGTCGGCCGGGTGATGAGCGGACTGCTCGCCGGGATCCTGCTGTCCCGCACCGTCAGCAGCCTGGTCTCCGACGTCGCGGGCTGGCGTTACGTCTACCTCGGCTCCGCGGTCCTGATGGCCCTCCTGGCCCTGGCACTGCGGGCCGCCCTGCCGCAGCACGCCCCGACGACCTCCCTGCCCTACTCCCAGGTCCTGCGCTCGACGGCGCGACTGGTGCGGACGCATCCGGCGTTGCGGCGCCGGGGTCTGTACCAGGCGGCCCTGTTCGGTGCCTTCAGCGCCTTCTGGACCACCGTGTCCTTCCTGCTCACCGGCCCCTTCCACTACTCGCAGATCGGCGTCGCGGTCTTCGCGCTCGTGGGCGCCGCGGGTGCCGCGGTGGCTCCGCTGGCCGGCCGCTGGGCGGACCGCGGCCTCACACGCCCGTTCACGGGGATCGCCTTCGGCGTGGCGGCCGCGGCCTTCGCCGTGGCGGGCTTCGGGCAGCACAGCATCATCCTCGTCGCCATCGCCGCGATCCTGATCGACATGGCCGTGCAGACCACGCTCATCCTCGGGCAGCACACCGTGTACCAACTCGACGCCGCCGCGCGGTCGCGGCTGAACAGCGCCTTCATCGCCATCTTCTTCGTGGGCGGCGCGCTCGGGTCGCAGCTCGGGTCGCTGGCCTACCACGCGGCCGGCTGGACGGCGCTCAGCGTCCTGGGCGCCGCCCTGCCCCTGATCGGGCTCGCCTACTGGGCGACGGAGCGGCGCGCCTCCCGCGGGGGCGTGGACACCCCGGCCGCGCAGGCCCCGCCCCGCTGACCGCGCTCACCGACACCGCCCGCCGTGCCCGGGGCCTTCCGGCAGGCACGGCGGGCGGTCCCGCGTCCGACGAGACCGGAGCCGCCGGCTCACCCGCCTCCCGCGCCCGCCGTGCGGGGGGTGATGTGCCGCAGCAGCGCCTCGACGGCGGGGGCCGCGTCGCCGCCGGGCCTCACCACCATGACCTTCCAGGAAGGCGCGTGGCGCTCGAACCGGCGGACGGCGAGGTCCGGGAAGCGGGCGGCGATCGAGGCGGGCATGACGCAGACGCCCAGGTCGTGCCGGACCAGTTCGGCGGCGGCGACGATGTCGTTCACCTCGAACACCGAGGCCCGTTCGACGGAAGCGGCCCGGGAGGCCCGGTCCACCTCGGAGCGGATGGCCCAGCCGGGCGGGAAGTCCACGAAGGGCAGGCGGGAGACCTCCTCGAAGGTCACCACGTCGTCCTCGGCGAAGCCGCGTCCCGGCGCGGAGACGAGGAGCATCTGCTCGCGCGACAGCAGACGGGTCACCAGCCCTCGTTGCTGCTGCCGGTCGAGTGCCACCACGGCGAGGTCGACCGTGCCCTCCCGCAGCGCCTGCCGGATGTCGGCCACCGCCGCCTGCCGCAGGCGGACGGTCACCCCGGGGTGCTCCGCACGCAGCCCGCCCAGGGCCCGGTGCAGGCCGGCCCAGACCCCCTGCATGGTGCCGACCGTCACCTGCCCCCGCAGCTCACCCCGTACGGCGTCGACCGCCACGCGCGCCTCCTCTGCGGCGCGTAGCGCCGCGCGGGCCGCGGGCACGAACGCCTCCCCCGCCGCGGTGAGCGACACGCGGTGCGTGGTCCGCTCGAAGAGCGCGCTGCCCAGTTCCCTCTCCAGCGCCCGCACCGTGCCGGACACGGCGGACTGCACGACGTGCAGCCGGCGGGCGGCCGCGGTGAACCCGCCCTCCTCGGCGACCGCGACGACCACTTCCATCTGCCGCAGATCCATGCGTACCCAGTGCCTTTCCGTCGACCGGCCGGAGCCGTTCATCTCCGCGGGCGATGATCCACCGCCTCCAGCATCGCACCGGCAGCGGGAAGGGCGGCCGACCCGCGCGGCACGGGTCCGGCGGCACCACATGTGACGGCTCATCACATCCGCCCTGCCCCGGCTCCCTTGCCCGGTCCGCCCGCCGTGGCCGCGGCCCTCGGGGGGACGGGGAACGGCCCTGGCCGCACGCGTCGAACAGGTTCGCGGCGCACGCCGGTGATCGCCCCCACGTGGCGGGCTCTCCGCGTACGATCACTCGATGGCCGACATGACCGAAACCACGCCCGGCTGGCTGTCTCCGGACGACCTGGAGCTCACCCGCGCACGCATGCCGATCCTGTACGTGGACGCCGTACCCGTACGGGTCGACGACAGCGGGGAGGTGACACACATCGGTCTCCTCCTGCGCATCGGACCGGACGGGAGCGTCAGCCGGGCCCTCGTCTCGGGACGGGTGCTGCACCACGAGCGGGTCCGCGAGGCGCTCGTCCGCCACCTGGAGAAGGACCTCGGGCCCATGGCGCTGCCCCGCATCCCGGTCTCCCCTCAGCCCTTCACGATCGCCGAGTACTTCCCGACGCAGGGCGTGACCCCGTTCCACGACCCCCGGCAGCACGCGGTGTCCCTGGCCTACGTCGTCCCAGTGGCGGGCGACTGCCATCCCCGGCAGGACGCCCTCGACCTGGTGTGGTTCACCCCGCAGGAGGCGTCGTCGCCGCAGCTGCAGCAGGAGATGCCGGGCGGGCAGGGCGTTCTGCTCCGGCAGGCCCTCGCGCACGTCGGCTGCCTCACCTGAGGTCCGTGGCGGCCCGGGCGGCCCGCGAGGTGGCGGGAACCGCCCGGGCACGGCGGCTCGCCGCCCCTCTGCCGGTGTCCTCCCGGACCGGCGTGTGCCAGAGGGCCCCGGCAGGGGCCGTGTGGACCGGCATGACCTCGCTGAGCCCGGCGACGCACCCGCACCAGCAGGGCCGGCGCTCTTCCGGCTCGGCTGCGTGCGCACTCACGCCGCGACGCATGAGGATCGGCCGTGCGGGTAAGGACACGCTCATGAGGGACCGGCACCGGCTGCCGGCACACCGACCACCGCGGGCCCCGGTCGCCGGGCGGCCACAGGAGCCCGGTCTGTGAGGCGCCCTGATGAAGCTGTCGTTCCTGCAACCGCTGTACAACCGGCCGGGCCCGTGGGCGAGCACCTACCTGGACACCTCCCGGGACATCGAGGAACCCGACAGGGCCATCGCACTGCGCTGGCGCCATCTGCGTGACGACCTCACGGCCCACGGCGCCGACCGCGCCACCGTCCATGCCCTGCACGCCGCGGTGGGCATGGACGACGATCTGCCCGGGCGGCACGGACAGGCCCTGTTCGCATCTCATGGTGAGCTCGTACTGGCCGAGGAGCTGCCCGCGCCGCCCGCACGCGACACGGCCCACGTCGACGAGCTGCCCGACGCCCTGCCGCTGGTGCTGCAGCGCGCCCCGGACCTTCCCTATCTGGCCCTGTTCGTCGGCCGCACAGAGGACGGCGACAGCATCCGTGTCGCCGCCCAGGGCGAGCGATGGCCGGCCGGCCGCATCGACGCGGACCTGGCCGTGAGGCAGACCGTACCGGTGGAGGAATGGCAGCGAACCGCGCCCCAGCTCGCGGCGGATCTGGCCGACCTCGCCGAGCGCGGCGGCGCCGAGGTACTGGTGCTGGCCCGGGACCCGAGTGACCCCTGGACACCTGGTGTTCTGGTCAACCGCATGCCGGAACAATTGAGGAAGAGCCTCGTCACGGTCGACACCACCGACCCCGGGGGCACACCCGACCGGGCCCTGCTGGAGGAGCAGCTCGCCCGCGAACTCGGAACCCGGCTCAACGCCGCGGACCAGGCCCGGCTGGAGGCCTATCTCGCGCAGCGCGCCAGGGACCGTGCCGCGAGCGAGGGAACCGCCGCAGTCGTCACGGCACTGCAGCGCGCGCAGGCGGCTGCCGTCCTGATCAACGATACCGCCCCGCTCCCCGACCGCTTGTGGGCGGGCCCCGAGCCGTGCCACATCGCCGTTTCGGCGCCTGAGCTGCAGGCTTTCGGTGTGTCGTCCGCCCGAGAGGAACCCGCCGGAGCCGCTCTGGTCCGCGCGGCGGCGGGCACCGGTGCCGAGCTGGTGGTCGTGCCCCGCAGCACTCTCGCCCTGGACGACGGAATAGGCGTCCTGCTGCGCTACCGCGACCGGGGCACGTAGCCCGCGCCCCCGGAATCCGCGGGCTTCCTGAACCGTTGTACCCATAGGTACAACGAAGGGGACAGGATGGAACCCGTCGACGCGGGGGAGCAGCCGGGCCGGCGATCCCCGTCGGCCGAGGAAGAACGCTGGACGCTGGCCCACCGGCCCGCGGCGCCCGCAGAAGCGCGCAGGCTCACCAGGGAAGCTCTCCAGCGCTGGAAGGTGCCCGCAGAGACAGCCGACGAAGTCCTGCTGGTCGTCTCGGAACTCGTCACCAACGCCGTGGAGCACGCCCGGCCACCCATCGTGCTGCATGTCGACCGGGACTCCCCCGGCGGCCAGGTCCGCGTGGAGGTCACAGACGGCGGGCCCGCCGCGTCCAAGGGCGAATGGGCCGCCAGTTGCAGCGACAGCGAACACGGCCGGGGCCTGTCCATCGTGCACCAGGTGGCCTCGGCCCACGGTGAACCGGAAGGAGACCGGCCACGCGACGCACTGGGCCGAACTCGCGGCCTGAAACCCCGCTGCGTCCGGGGGGTCCGCGCGTCGTTCTGGAGGGCAGCCCGTCACGGTCGGGTGACCATCAGGCAACCATGTGCTTCGCCAGAGCCGGCCGGCCGGTCGGCGCGGCGGGCCGACTCGTCCTGTCGGAGGAAGGGGCACGCCGGAGGGGCTCGACCGGATGCCAGGGATGGAGATCGCGCTGCCGGGTAGCCGACGAGAGGAGTCGGACGGGGCAGGATCCGGTCCTGCCGAACCTGTACGGAGGCGGGATGCCTCGATCGAAGGCGCTACCGGACGATGACGGCAATCACGCTGGTCGCCGTGGTGAGCGCCTGCGGCACCCTGGCTGAGCGGCGGGACGATGCGTCAACGGCTGTGGTCCGCTTCGAGCAGGCTCTTGGTGCCCAGCGGCCCGGAAAAGGGTGCGCCGCCCTGGCTCCCGCCACTCGTGACGAACTGGAGCAGGCAGCCGGACAGCCGTGTCACGACGCGATCTCCCAGGAGAAGCTGCCCAGGGCAGGTGCGGTACGGCACGTCGACGTCTACGGCGGGCAGGCGCGCGTAATCCTGGAGCACGACACCGTCTTCCTCGCTCACTTCCCCACCGGCTGGAAGATCAGCGCCGCCGGGTGCACGCCGGTGCCGCGACAGCCCTACCAGTGCGAGATCAAGGGCAGGTGAGACCCATGCGGACGATGTTCGTCGGCACCCTTGTGCTGATCGCGGTCGGCTTGGCGTACTTCATGGCTCTGGGGCTGATGCGCCGATGAGCGGCCCCACCCGCACCGGCGGCAAAGGCGTCCCCGCGCACCTGCGCGCGTGGCGCTTCGTGCGCGACAACAGCCTCGGCCTCGCCTTCATGTCGGCCTTTCTGCTTGCCCTGGCAGGACAAGCGATAGCCGGCCACGCCGAGTTCAACAACCAGCTCGTCACCGACGGCTTGGCACCCGTCACCCTGGGCGCCTACCTGACGTCCTCCGACTTCGCCGTCGACGTGACAGAGAACTGGCAGTCGGAGTACCTGCAATTCTTCCTCTACATCTTCGCCACCGTCTGGCTGCTGCAACGCGGTTCCTCGGAATCGAAGGAGCTCGGCAAGGCGGGAGCCGAAAGTGGCTGGCGGGGTTCATGGTCCGCACCCGCGGACCCACGGCCACGTGGCTCTACTACGTGGTGGATCAGGCGAACGACGCCATGGACGCGAAGGAGACGGCCATCTCCATGGCCGGTGACGAGATCGACGCCCCGTG
Organism: Actinacidiphila sp. bgisy160; assembly: GCF_057707815.1. Taxonomy (NCBI): domain Bacteria; kingdom Bacillati; phylum Actinomycetota; class Actinomycetes; order Kitasatosporales; family Streptomycetaceae; genus Actinacidiphila; species Actinacidiphila sp. bgisy160. Next base: position 83,483 of record NZ_JBYIQW010000020.1, on the reverse strand, counting down.
CCTGCGGGGGCCCGGCGGCGCCGGGAGGATGGAGATCCGGCTCATCCACGACGACGGCATCGGCGCTCGCCGTCTTCTGCGCTGCCCCTGACCGGACGCCCGGTGGCCGAGGCGCCCGCCACCTGCGGCCCGCGGCACATCGCACGGTGCGACATGCCGCGGGCGCCGGAACGCGGCTGCCGCCGGTGGCCCGGGCGAGGCCCGGGGCACCGGTGGCAGCGGTGGCAGCGGTGTGCGCGACTACTTCGTGAGCGGGGAGAGCTTCGGGTCGTTGGCGTAGGCCTCGGCCGCGTTCTCCTTGGTCACGATGACCGGCGGGAGCAGGTACGACGGGACGACCTTGTTGCCGTTGTTGTACGACTTGGTGTCGTTGATCGTCGGCTTGCCGCCCTTCTGCAGGGCCTGGACCATCTTGATGGTCTCGGCGACCAGCTTGCGGGTGTCCTTGTTGATGGTGGAGTACTGCTCACCCGCCATGATCGACTTCACCGACTCGACCTCTGAGTCCTGGCCGGTGACGACCGGGACCGGCTTGCCGGCGCCCTTCACCGAGGTGATGATCGCGCGGGCGAGGGTGTCGTTCGGCGAGAGCACGCCGTCGAGCTTCTTCTTGCCGTTGTAGGTGGAGTTCAGCAGCGAGTCCATCCGGCTCTGGGCGTTCTCCGCCTTCCAGCCCTGGGTCGCGGTCTGCTTGATGTCGGTCTGACCGGAACCGACAACGATGTCGCCCTTGTCGATGGCGGGCTTGAGCACCTCCATCGCACCATCGAAGAAGACCTTCGAGTTGTTGTCGTCCGGCGAACCGGAGAACAGCTCGATGGTGTAGGGGCCCTTGGCCTTCTTCGCCTTCATGCCGTCCAGCAGCGCCTGGCCCTGCAGCTGACCGACCTTGAAGTTGTCGAACGCGATGTAGTAGTCGACGTCCGGCGTGTTGGTGATGAGGCGGTCGTAGGCGATGATCGTCGCACCGGCCTGCTTGGCCTGCGCCACCTGGGTGGACAGCTGCGAGGCGTCGGTCGCGCCGATGACGATGACCTTGGCGCCCTTGGTGACCATGGAGGAGATCTGCGCCTGCTGGTCCGCGACGGTGGTCGAGGCACCCGCGTACTGGACGTCGGCCTTGAAGCCGGCCTCCTTGAGGCCGTTGGTGAACAGGTCACCGGCCAGCACCCAGTTCTCCGAGGTCTTCGCCGGCAGCGCGACACCGACCAGGGCGTCCTGCGCGAAGCCGCCCTTGGCGTCGCTGGTGTCCTTGCCGGTGGAGCCCTCGCGTTCGTTGGAGCACGCCGTGCCCAGGGCGAGCAGCGCGGCGGCGCCGATCACGGCGATGCCTCTGGTGATGGTTCTGCGCATGTGGGTTGTGCCCTTTCCTGGTGATGCCGGGTGGGACGAGCGCCGCCTGGCGCGGCACCCTGGGGGTACTGCCGGTCGGTCAGCCCGCGACCGGAGCCTTGTCGGGGTCGGAGGCCGGGTTCGGCGGGTCGACCGGTGTGGACGTCTCGTTCTGGCGGAACGGACGCATCAGGGTGCCGATGATCGAGAAGCGCCCCTGGCTCTTGCTGTAGACGTCGAACGCGACGGCGAGGAGGAGGACCAGGCCCTTGATGATCTGGACCATGTCCGAGCCCACGCCCTCCAGTTGGAGACCGTTGTTGAGCAGCGCCATGACGAGACCGCCGACGATGGAGCCGCTGATGGTGCCCAGACCGCCGGAGACGGCGGCACCACCGATGAAGACGGCGGCGATGGCATCGAGTTCCCAGCTCAGACCGTCCTGCGGGCCGGATGCCGCGGAACGGGCCACGAAGATCATCCCGGCGAGGGCGGCCAGCACGGACATGTTCATCATGACCAGGAAGTTGACCCGCCGGAGCTTCACGCCGGACAGCTCGGCCGCGCGGGAGTTGCCCCCGACGGCGTAGATGTGGCGGCCTCCGATGGTGTTGCGGGTGTAGTACGAGTACGCGAGCACCAGGGCGATCAGGATGATGCCCGAGATCGGGAAGCTGGTGCCGATGCGGCCACCGGCGAAGCGCAGCGTCGCGAAGACGATGACACCCACCATCACGACCAGGCGGATTCCCGTCACCCACACCGGCGCGGCGTCGGCGTGCATGACGCGCCGGGTCTGCCGGGCCCGCCACTCGCGCCAGACCACACCCGCGCAGGCGACCAGGCCGAGCAGCAGAGTCAGGTTGTTGTAACCGGTGTCCGGGCCCACCTCGGGCAGGAAGCCGGCGCCGATGTCACGGAACCCGACGGGGACCGGCACGGTGTCGGCGTTGCCGATGTACTGGTTGCCACCGCGGAACAGGAGCATGCCGGCCAGGGTGACGATGAACGCAGGCACCCCCACGTACGCCACCCAGAAGCCCTGCCAGGCACCGATCGCCGCGCCGACGAGCAGGCCGAGCAGGATGCCCAGGGGCCAGGGGAGCGAGTGCTCCTGCATCGTCTTGGCGACCACGATCCCGGTGAAGGCGGCCACCGAGCCGACCGAGAGGTCGATGTGCCCGGCGACGATCACCATCAGCATGCCGATGGCCAGGATCAGGATGTAGGAGTACTGGCTGACCACGGCGATGAGGTTGCCGGAGGTCAGGGTCAGGCCCCCCGTCCAGATCTGGAACAGGAGCACGATCGCGACGAGTGTGGCGATCATGCCGAACTGGCGGGCGTTGGAGGTCGTGCCCCCGAAGAGGTTCTTCTGCAGATCTGAGATGCGGCTCATGGGCTCGGTGTCTTCTTCATAGAGGTCATCTGTTTCATGAGGAGTTCCGGGTTCGCGTCGCGGCGCGTCACCTCACCGGTGATGGCACCTTCGAACACCGTGTAGATGCGGTCGCACAGGCCGATGAGCTCGGGCAGTTCCGAGGAGATGACGACGACGCCCTTGCCCTGCCGCACGAGCCGCTGGATGATCCCGTAGATCTCGTACTTGGCGCCCACGTCGATGCCGCGGGTGGGCTCGTCGAGGATGAGCAGGTCGGGGTCGGTGAACATCCACTTGGCGACGACGACCTTTTGCTGGTTGCCGCCGGAGAGCTTGACGACCTCCTCGTCCACGCTGGGAGTCTTGATCCTCAGGTTCTGCCGGTACTCCTCGGCGATCCGGTGCTCGCGCACCGGGTCGATGACCTGGTGGCGGGAGATCTTCGACAGTTTGGCGGCGACCATCGAGGTCTTGATGTCGTCCAGCAGGTTGAGGCCGATCGACTTGCGGTCCTCGCTGACGTAGGCGAGGCCGTGCCGGATGGCCTCCGACACCGTCTTGAGGTGGATCTCCTCGCCATTCTTGAAGACCCGTCCCGACAGGAACGTGCCGTAGGAGCGGCCGAACAGGCTCATGGCGAGTTCGGTGCGCCCGGCGCCCATGAGCCCGGCGAAGCCGACGATCTCACCGCGCCGCACCGTGAAGCTGGACCCCTTGCAGACGAGCCGTTCCTCGGAGGCGGGGTGCCGCACGGTCCAGTCGCGGACCTCGAAGAACACCTCCCCGATGTCGGGCGTGTGGTCGGGGAACCGGCTGTCGAGTTCGCGGCCGACCATGCCGCGCACGATGCGGTCCTCGTTCACGCCGTCGGCCTCGACGTCGAGACTCTCGATCGTCCGGCCGTCGCGCAGGATCGTGATGGTGTCGGCGACCGCCTCGATCTCGTTCAGCTTGTGGGAGATCATGATCGAGGTGATGCCGCGGTCGCGGAAGCCGCGCAGCAGGTCGAGCAGGTGCTGCGAGTCGGACTCGTTCAGGGCCGCGGTCGGCTCGTCGAGGATCAGCAGCTTCACGTCCTTGGCGAACGCCTTGGCGATCTCGACGAGTTGCTGCTTGCCGACGCCGATGTCCTTGACGAGCGTGTCCGGGTCCTCCTTGAGCCCGACCTGCTCCATCAGCTCCAGCGCACGGTGCTGTGCCGTCTTCCAGTCGATCCCGCCGCGTTTGCGCGGCTCGTTGCCGAGGAAGATGTTCTCCGTGATCGACATGCCGGGGATCAGCGCCAGTTCCTGGTGGATGATGACGATGCCGGCCTGCTCGCTGGCACGGATGTCATGGAACCGGACGGTGTCGCCCCGGTAGACGATCTCACCGGTGTAACTGCCGTGCGGGTGGACGCCGCTCAGCACCTTCATGAGGGTGGACTTTCCTGCGCCGTTCTCGCCGCAGATCGCGTGGATCTCCCCCTCCTTCACCAACAGGTTGACGTCCGCGAGCGCGGTCACGCCCGGGAACGTCTTGGTGATGGACCGCATCTCCAGCAGCATCGGGGCGCGGCTCATGCGCGGAGCTCCACGCTGCGGACGCCGCGACGATCACGCGGACCCGCCTGCCCTGGGATGCGACATTTCGTGGACATCAACTCGCCTCCGATGACACTGCGCCGTGCCTCCATGCCGGACCTGTTGCGGCTTGGGCACCGGACTTTAAATCCATTTGTTTTACTAAGTCAACGCCCTTGAGCGGTATCGTCGTTGCGGCAAGAGAGGAACGCGCGTGCGGCAGGCAGGAACAAACCTCCCCAAAGTCGGGCGGTACAATCGGGCGGTGGTCCTGGACCAGATCCAACTCGCCGACGGGATCAGCCGGGTCGAGATCGCCCAGAAGACGGGACTGACCCCGCAGACCGTCTCGGGGATCGTGCGCCGTCTGCTGGACGAGGGGATCGTGCGGGAGGACGGGGCCAGTCGTGGCGCGGGCGGCGGCAAGCCCCGCACCACCTTGCGGGTCAACGCGGACGCCGGCAACGCGGTCGGCCTCGTCTTCGACCCGGTCGAACTCACCTGTTGCGTGGTCGACCTGCTCGGCCGGCCCCTGGTCGTCAGACGGCACCCCACTCCCCCCGGCACCGATCCCACGCACGTGGTGGCCGCCATGGCCGACCTGGTCGCCGAGGTGCTCGCCGAGGCGGACGTGCCGCGCGGCAATGTCCTCGGGCTGGGCCTCGCCACCCCGGGACCCATCGACCAGCGAAACGGCATGATCGTCGCCCCGCCCCAGCTCGCGCACTGGACGCGGGTGCCGCTGCAGCAGATGCTCAGTGACGCGACGGGCCTGCCGGTGACGCTCGACAACGACGCCACCGCCGCCGCGGTCGGCGAGCGCTGGTCCGGCGCGGGCCGGGGCGTGGCGAACTTCGCCTATCTGTTCTTCGGCACCGGCATCGGTGGCGGCCTGGTCCTCAACCACCAGGTCTACCGGGGTGGTTCGCTCAACGCCGGCGAGTTCGGCCACTCCACGGTGCTGTCGGACGGGCCGGAGTGCTACTGCGGCAACCGGGGCTGCCTGGAAGGACTGGCGAACCCGTCCGCGATCGTCGCCGAGACCCACCGCCGCCTCACCGACAAGCCCGGCGTCAGTGTGCTGTCACCCGCGTTCGACCGGGACCCGGCCTCCGTCGACCATGCCGCGGTCCAGCTCGCGGCGGGAGCCGGCGACCCGATCGCGACCGGGGTCATCGACGACGCCGCGCGCCACGTCGCCACGGTCGCGGTGTCCATCGCCAACTTCGTCGACGTGGACCTCATCATCCTCGGCGGTCACGGCATCCAGCACGTGGCGTCCCGGTACGTGGAAGCCGTCGCCTCCGCGCTGTCCTCGAGACCCCTGGCCCGGCACATCCGCGTCGTCCAGGTCGCGGCCTCCCCCCTCGGCGCTGACGCGGCCGTCGTGGGCAGCGCCGCGCTGGTCCTGCACGCCACCTACTCGCCGCAGCTGTCGTCGCTGGTCCTGGACTGACGGAGGTGTCCGGCAGAGCCGGCGGTCACCCCATCGTGAGTCTGACGCGCAGCAGCGCCCGCCCTGGGGAGCGGCACCGGCGAAGCGGTCGAAGACGCGTTCGCGGTCGGCTGCCGGGATGCCCGGGCCGCCGTCGGCCACCTCCAGCACGGCCCATCGGCCGTCACGGGCAACGCTCGTCCCACCAGCCGTCCAGGACGGACAGGTTGAGGCAGCCGTTCAGCGCGGCCTTCATACCGAGCCGGTCGCGTGCCGCCGGCGTTGTCCAGGAGGTTGTCCAGGACGCGTTCGAGCCGCTTCCGGGCACCACTGATGACGGTCACTCGGACGGCGCGGCACACCGCCGCGCGCTCCTCCCACCGCCCCCAGCGGCACATCGGCCCGGCTGCGTGCTCACACCCAGTCGCGCCGGGCCGCCGCGACGCCGGCGCCGAACCGGTTGGTGGTACCCAGTTCCGTGTAGAGGTCCTGGATCCGCCGGCGCAGGGTGCGTGTCGAGACGCCGAACTGGCGGGCGATGGCGTCGTCCTTGACCCCGGCGGCGAACAGGGCGAGCAGGTTCCGCTCCTCGTCGGTGGGTTTGCGCACCCCTTCGCCCGGGGTGGACGGCTCCGGTGCCGGCGGCGGTGTGCCGGGCCCGCTCAGTGAGGCCGCGCCCGCCCAGTAGCGCTCGAAGAGCTCGGTCAGTGCCTCCAGCAAGGGGGGCGCCTCGGTGTAGAGGCAGTCGGTGCTGTCGGCGCCCAGACTCAGTGACACCATCGCCGCCGAACGGTCCGCCATCGCCAGCTTGATCGGCAGCGCGGACACGACCCTGGCCTCCTCGCCGCGCGACACGAGGCTGCCCAACTCCTGCCAGCCGCCGTCCTCGTCGAAGCTGGCGGCAGCGTAGACGACCCGCACCCGCACCCCGCGCCGGACGGCGGCCTCGTCGAGCGGTCCGTTGGGGGCCAGCAGGAACGGTGGGCGGTCCAGGGCGCAGATCTCGTACCGGGCGGCCTGCTTCAGGCGGTAGTAGCAGTCCCCCACCTCCTCCGGGCCGCTGATCGTCCGCGTTGCGGGTTCGATGCCGCTGGACCGCCTGGCCTCGTCGAATATCGCGCCGAGCGGCCCGGTGGCCTCGCGCACCGCGGCCAGTTGACGTTCACGTGCCTCCACCAGTGCGCGCAGCGCGTGACGCGGGTCGACGGTCAGGTACTCGCCGGAGGAGCGGCGGCTGAGCAGTCCGGAGTGGTGAAGGCGTTCCAGCAGCGCCAGCGCCTGTCCGGTGCCCATCCCGAACCCCGCCGTGACGTCGTCGACGGTCCCGCCGCCGCGTGCCAGCAGATCGCGGTAGACGGCCTCCGCCCCCGCGTCGAGTCCTACCAGCCCCAACGGCGCGTCGGTCTCCGTCATCGCTCCCCACCTCCGGCCCGTGTACGCGTGAGTGAGCTGACGCAACGTCACATTCGTGTGCCGCGGGGCGCCGACCGCTCACACCGTGCAGTGTGTCTCGCTTGCCGATCATTGCGGCACTTTGCGCCGTGTCCACTTGGTGACATGGCACACAAGCGCCAAAGGGCCGCCTTTACAGGGATGCGAACGAATGGCTGACTGCGATCATCCCCAGCTCATCTAGTCCATGAGGTTCCCTTGCGCATGCCTCCGTCCCGCAGACGCGGGCTGACAGCCGCCGTCGCCGCCCTGGTGGTGCTGACGGCCACGGGTCCGGCCGCGGCCGACCCGACGACGCCGTCCCCCTCCCCCAGCGCGGCAGGCGCCGCATCCGCGGCCGAGCGCACCGTCACGCTGATCACCGGTGACAGGGTCACCGTGACCGGCGACGGACCTGCCCAGGCCGTCACGTCGGTCACCGGCCCGAACGGCCGGGCCGTCGGCGCCCACGTGATGTCGGTGGGCTCCGACACCTACGTGTATCCCGAGGCCGCGGTGCCCTACATCGCGTCAGGGGCTTTGGACGAAGGGCTCTTCAACGTCACCGCGCTGCTGAAGGACGGTTACGACGACGCGCGCAGCGACCGGCTGCCGCTCATCGTCACGTACACCGACGCGGCCGCGCGCTCCCGCAGTGCGAAGACCCCGGAGGGCGCCCGCAGGACGCTGACCCTCAGCAGCATCCAGGGCGCGGCGATCTCCGCCGAGCACGAGCGGGCCGCGGACCTCTGGTCATCCCTGACCGGATCCGAGGCCAAGGCCACCGCGGCCTCGTCGACGGCCTCCGGCGGACGACTGGCCGGCGGCATCGCCAAGGTGTGGCTGGACGGCAAGGTCGAGGCCACACTGTCCGACACCACCGCGCAGATCGGCGCCCCGGAGGTCTGGGACGGCGGGGACACCGGGCAGGGCGTGGACGTCGCGGTCCTGGACACTGGCATCGACGCCGCGCACCCGGACTTCGCCGGCCGCATAGCGGCGACCGAGAGCTTCGTGCCCGGCGCGGACGTCACCGACCGGCACGGTCACGGCACCCATGTCGCCTCCACCGTGGCCGGGACCGGCGCCGCCTCCGGTGGCACCGAGAAGGGCGTCGCTCCGGGCGCGTCCCTGCACATCGGCAAGGTCCTGGACGATTCCGGCAGCGGCCAGGACTCCTGGATCCTGGCCGGCATGGAATGGGCCGCCCGAGACCAGCACGCCAAGGTCATCAGCATGAGCCTGGGCGGTGGCGCGACCGACGGCACCGACCCGCTGAGCGAGGCCGTGAACCGGCTCAGCGCGGAGACCGGGGCACTGTTCGTCATCGCGGCGGGCAACTCCGGCCCGGGGCCCTACACCGTGAGCGCCCCCGGTGCCGCCGACGCCGCGCTGACGGTGGGCGCGGTCAACGGCCCCGGCAAGGGCGTGGACCAGCTGGCGTCGTTCTCCAGCCGCGGCCCCCGCGTGGGTGACAACGCCGTCAAGCCCGACCTGACCGGCCCCGGGGTGGACGTGCTGGCTGCACGTTCGCAGTACGCCCCTGAGGGCGAGGGCGCGTACCAGACGATGAGCGGCACCTCCATGGCGACGCCCCACGTGGCGGGCGCCGCGGCCCTGCTGGCCGCCAAGCACCCGGACTGGACGGGGCAGCAGCTCAAGGCCGCCCTGACCAGCACCACCGCGAGCACCCAGCGGTTCAGCCCCTTCGAGGCGGGCAGCGGGCGCGTGGACGCCGCCGCCGCCGTGAAGGCCACGCTGGTCGCCTCCGGCGACGCCTACGCGCAGACGCACTACCCGTACACGCCGGGCCAGACGGTCCGCAGGGACGTCACCTACACCAACTCCGGCGCCGAACCGGTCACCGTGGACCTGTCCCTGAACCCGGGCCAGCTGCCCGAGGGCCTGTTCACGCTGACCGACTCGCGGCTGACCGTGCCCGCGCACGGCACCGCCTCCGTCGGCGTGATCACCCACCTCGACGCGGCCGAGGACAACGGCGCGTACGCCACCCGCCTCGTCGCCACCGGCGCCGACGGCACGGCCCTGGCCCGCACGACGGTCGGGGTGAACAAGGAGGGCCGCCGGGTCAACCTGACGGTCACCGCCAAGGACCGGCACGGCACGGCCCTGCCCGGCACCCTGATCCTGAAGGACGTGGAGCGCAACACCACGCCCAAGGCGTTCACCGTCGACGCCTCAGGCCGCATCGACCTGCGCCTGTCCCCGAGCACCTACTCGGCGTGGCTGAACGCCGACGTGCCCGGCGTCGACGGCACGCACACGCTGGGCTTCGCGATGTTCTCGGCGCCGCAGATCGACCTCGACGCCGACCGCACCGTCCGGTTCGACGCCGCGAGCCTGCGCAAGGCGGCCGCCGTCACGCCGCAGCCGACCGCCAACCAGTTCATGCGGGTGGACCAGTACCGCACCAACGGCGACCTGTTCCCGTTCCTGGACAGCTACATGCCCGAGTACTGGCGCTACGACAGCCTCTGGGTGACCCCCACACCGAAGGTGACGACGGGCTCGTACCACTTCGCGACCCGCTGGCGGCAGATCCAGCCACCGCTGACGTTCTCCTCCGGCTCGCAGAGCTACGACGACGTCACCGTCCAGAGCATGTCGCCCAAGCTGCCCGACGGCACGGGCAGCTACCGCGCGGTCCTGGCGGGCGAGGGCTCGGCCGCGGACTTCCGCAAGGTCACGGTGCGCGGCCAGGTGGCCGTCGTGCGCCGAAGCGACACCCTGTCCGCACCGGACCAGGCCGCCGCGGCGGCGAAGGCCGGCGCACGGCAGCTGCTGATCCTGAACGACGGCTACGGCAAGTACGACCCCTGGGCCGACCTGCCCGACGCCGCGCCGCTGCCGGTGGCCTCGCTCGGCGCCGACGACAGCGCACGGCTGCTGAGCCGGCTCCGCAGGCCGGGCGCGGCGACGCTGAAGGTGGTCTCGCACCCGCGTCCGCGCTACGCGTACGACCTGATCCGCCACCACGACGGGGCGGTCCCGAAGGACCCGTCCTACCGTCCCGGTCCCCGCGACCTGGCCCGCATCGACGAGTCGTTCCGCAACAGCACCCAGGCCGAGGCCGTGGTGTACCGCGAGGACGTGTCGCTCGTCTTCAACCGCCCCATGCTCGTCCAGTCGACGCCGGTCGCGGCCCAGGGCACCCTCACCTCGTGGGTCTCGGCGGGCGACGACGCCCGCTGGATCTCCACCGCCGCCATGCACGACCTCGGCCAGCGGGGCGTGACGCGCACGTACAAGGCGCGCAGCACGAGCTCCGAGACGTGGTTCTCGGCGATCCAGCACCCGCGGCTGCTCAACGACGGCATCAGCTGGACGGCCCCCTTCCGGGTGGGCGACATCATCAGCACGTCCACCCTGCCGGCCTGGGGCGACTCGGGCGGTCACGCGGGCGTCGCCTGGGTGGACGGCAACACGTCGAAGGTCTCGCTGTACCAGGGCGACCAACTGCTCGGTGAGGACTACAACGAGCGGATCGTCATCGCCGAGGGGCTGTCGCCCGATCCTCAGCCCTACCGGATCGTGCTGGAGGGCCGGCGCAACGTGGCGGACCGCCCCTACTCGACCCGCACCCGCACCGAGTGGGGCTTCACCTCGAGCACCACGGACTACGCGAGCCTCACGCCCCTGCCGCTGCTGCAGCTCGACTACGCGGTGGCCACCGACCTGTCGGGCAGGGCGGGCCACCGGACCGGGCTGACGGTCACCGCCTCGCACCTGAAGGGCGCGGCGGGTGCCGGGGCGATCCGCTCGGCGACCCTCGAGGTGTCGTACGACGACGGCGCCACCTGGCGCAAGACGACGCTGCGTCAGTCCGGCACTGGCTGGAAGGCGCAGCTCGACGCGCCGTCGCGGGCCCGCTTCGCAAGCCTGCGGACGACGGCCCTGGACACGAAGGGGAACAGCGTCAGCCAGACCCTGATCCGAGCGTTCGGTCTCAAGTAGCCGACGGCGTCACGGGCGAAGGGCCCTTGTCCCCGGTGTGGTACCGCGGACAAGGGCCCTTTTCGGGATGTCGGCCCTGGTCGGGGATGCCCACCAGGTCCGCTGGTTCAAGGGCCCGTTGGCGAGCCTGCGCGGCGGTGAGGTCCTGGTGGATCCGCAGGGCCTCACCGGCTGTGCCGACGCAGAAGTCGCAGGTGAGCGCGGAGAGCGGGTCCTGGAAGACCATGCCGATGGCGCGGCCGCGGATGCCGGGCATCCGGCGGTCGGACAGCCCGAGCAGTTCGCGGTCCCCGCGCCGTACCGAGCCGGTGACCTCGGCGTCTTCCGGGAGCAGTCCGAGCACGGCGGTGGCGGTGACGGACTTGCCGGAACCGGACTCGCCGACGACGGCGAGGTTCTCGCCGGCGCGGAGCGTGCGGTCCACGCCGCGGGCGGCGTGCACCTGTCCGGCCTCGCCGCGAAAGGACACCCGCAGGTCGCGCACGGTCAGGACCGGGCAGCGTTTGTCCGGCGCGCCGCTGCGGGCAGCGCGAAGGGCGGGCGCGGAGTCTCCTCCGCGCCCACCCCTGGGATTGTCCTCGTCAGTCCACCGCGAGAGTGAAGACGTGGAGGTCCGTGTTGTCCGGGAGCTTCACGCTCGTGATGGTCTTGCCGTCCGGTGCCGTGAACGGCTTGGTGGCGAAGACGTACGTGGCCACCGGGTCCTTGTCCGCGCCGGCCACGTTCCGGTACGCGGTCTTGGCGACGACCTCGTTGCCGAACCGCACGCTGCCGCCGCCTCCTCCGACCGTCCAGTCGGTGAAGGACAGGTCGACGGCGCCGCTGCTTCCGTCGGCGTAGGTGACCGTCGCCGTGGTCTGCTGGTCGCCGTTGACGGCGCTGCCGACGAACGACAGCCGCGAGGCCGGGGTGGGCAGTTCGATGGTCTGGCCGGTCGCGGAGGCGTTGTCGGGACGGCCGGCCGGGGACTGCGGCCAGGTGAACGCGAGGCCTCCGGGGACCGTGCCCCGCGTGCCACCGGTGAGGCCGGCCGCGGCCAGGGCCTGACGGGAGTAGCTCCAGCCGCCGCCGTCGTAGTCCGCCTCGTCGTGGTCGCCGGAGTCGTCCGAGATGCCGGTGCTGTTGTACGCCGCGATCAGGGAGCCGGGAGCGGCCACCGTCAGCGCCACCGGCTGCTCGTACGAGGTGTCCCCGTAGCTCACCGCGACCTTGGCGTCGTAGAAGCCCTGCTTGACGTCCCCGGCCGTGGACAGGGTGATCTCCTGGGAGCCGTCGGTGAACGTCCCCTCCGCGGGGGACGCCGTGACGCCGTCGGGCACCTCGACGCGGAAGCGCACCTGTGGTGCCTGACCGCCGCGCAACGACAGGGCGCGGATCCCCACCTTGGTGCCGCCGCCCGGGGCGATCGTGGCCGTGGTCGGTCCCACGCCGACCTGGTACGGCTGCTCGCCCTCCCGGAACGAGGGCGGCGCGTCGGCCGCGTCCGCGCCCCAGGCGCGGTCGGCCGTGCCCGACAGCGTGTAGTCGAGCCTGCCGCCGTCCTGGACGAAGGAGGCGGGCAGCCACGGGCGGTCACTGGCGCGGCCGTTGACCTTCAGTGATCGCACGTACGGAGCGTCGGCCGCCGCGCCCGCCGCGCGGATGGAGATGTCGTTCCCGGCGGGGCGCTCGATCTCGATCCGCGGGAACAGCGGGGAGCCGAGGACGAGTTCGGCACGGGAGGGCACCTGCGGGTACATGCCGAGGGCCGAGAAGACGTACCAGGACGACATCGCGCCGAGATCGTCGTTGCCGGGGATGCCGCCCGGCTGCGTGGACCACAGGGCGCCCATGGCGGCCCGCACCGTCTCCTGCGTCTTGTAGGGCGCGCCCGCGTAGGCGTAGAGGTAGGGCACGTTGATCGACGGCTCGTTGTCCATCTCCGACTTCTCGCCGCCGCTGCCGGTGAAGGCCCACTTGCCGTCCGCCGTGTGGAAGAACGCGTCCAGCCGGTCGAGGGCCTTGTCGCGGCCGCCCATCGCGGCGAACAGCCCGGCCGGGTCGTGCTGCACCATCCAGGTGTACTGGGCGGCCGTGCCCTCGACGAAGCCGTTGCCGGTGGCCGGGGTGAACCCGGTGACCCAGCTGCCGTCGGCCGCCCGGTTGGCGATGTAGCCGCCGCTCGGATCGGCCGCGAGGTTGAAGTTGTTCTGCCACCACTGGGAGCGCCGGGCGAAGTCGGCGGCGGTGCGCTTGTCCCCCGCGGCCGAGGCGAGCTGTGAGAGGGCGAAGTCGGCGCCCGACATCTCCAGCGTCTCGGCGGCGCCGCCCCAGGCGTTGGAGACGGACGGCATGTAGTGCAGCTTCAGGTACTTGTCCAGGGACGGGCGCTGACCCACGGACAGGATGGGCTTGCCCGCCGCCGAGAGGTCCCGTTCCGTCGGCACGGTCGCCGCCTTCACCAGGGAGTCCAGCGCGCCGCGCAGGTCGAAGTCCGTGCCGCCGAAGGCCCGGATCCCGGCGAGGGCGGCGGGCGACGGGTCACCGTTCATGACGTGCGTGCCGGCGGCGCCGTGCAGCCAGCGGTCCCAGACGCCGCCGTTCTGCCGCGCGAGCTCGTACAGCGACTGGGCGATGTCCGAGCCGGTGCGCGGGCTCAGCAGGGTGAGCAGCTGGACCTGCGAGCGGTAGACGTCCCAGCCGGAGAAGGTGCCGTACTGCGCCTGGTGGCCGCGGGCCACTTTGTGGACCTCGCCGTCGCTGCCGCGGTATCTGCGGTCGGCGTCGCTGATGACGTTGGGATGGATCAGCGCGTGGTAGAGCGCGGTGTAGAAGGTGGTGCGCTCGGCGTCCGTGCCGCCGCCGACCTTGATCGCGCCCAGCCGCTCGCGCCACGCGCGGCGGGCCGCGTCCCGTACGGCGTCGAAGGAGCGGTGCCGCGGGTTCTCCGCGGCGAGGTTGGCCTCGGCGCCGGCCTGGCTCACGTAGGAGATGCCGACCTTGACGTTCACCGGTCCGTCACCGGGCGCGAACTCGACCCAGCCGCCCGCCCCCTTGCCGGCGACCGGGTTCCCGCCGCCTGAGAAGCCTCCGGTGCCGCCGGCGGCGTTGGTGGACCCGGGGGTCACCTTGTCGTCCTGCCAGGTGCCGGTCGCCTTGAAGGCCCGGTCGAAGCGGGCGGTGAAGTACAGGGTGTAGTAGGAGCGGCGGCCCTCCGGGTCGAGGTAGCCGCAGAAGTTTCCCGAGGTGACCGAGCCGGAGACGGTGCGGGTCCGCGGGTCGATGGTCACGGTCGAGTCCGTCGAACCGACCTCGGAGTTGGCGGTGCGGATCAGCATGGTGGCGGGCTTGTCCGCGGGGTAGGTGAAGCGGCCGGAGCCGGTGCGCGCGGTGGCGGTCAGGTCGGCCGTCACGCCGGAGGACAGGCCCACCTTGTAGCGGCCGGGCTCGGCGGTCTCGTCGGCGTGCTTGAAGTCCGCGGCGTACACCGCGTCCTTGGTGTCGGCGGCCGGCGAGGTGGTGACCTCGCCGGCGTACGGGAGGAACGGGATGTCGCCGCTGCCGCCCGCGCAGCCGGTGCCCGACATGTGGGTGAGGCTGAAGCCCCGGACGCGGGTGGCGTCGTAGTGGTAACCACCCGGGGCCGTGGTGCGCGTGGCGTCGCCACGGGTGGTCTCGGGGCTCCAGGACAGCATGCCGAGGGGCACGACGGCGCCGGGGAAGACGTTGCCGCCGTTCCTGGTGCCGATCAGGGGGTCGACGTAGGAGGTGGGGTCCTGCACGAGATCCGGTGGCGGCGCGGAGGGCGACGCCAGGGCGGGAGCGGCGCCGCCGACCGCCAGGACGGCGGACAGCAGCACGGACGTCGGAGGCAAACGCATGACGCGACCCTTCTTCCGGACGGGTCGCGCACCACGGGTCACACAAGCCGCGGGGACAGTAGCGCGCCCCGCCGGTGTGCGGGAAGACCGCCTCGGGTGCACGTCAACTCCCTTGACAACGTTGCCTCTCGGGCCGGTATAGTCATCCGCAGCTCAAGTGACAACGTTGTCGCGCACCACGGTTCCGCCACAAGCCCCCCTGCACGCACGGCACTCCGTCCCCACCCACCCGGTCCCGACTTCACGGCTGCACAGTGGGGCTACCGGCCCCCGGGGCCGGCAACCGGCCGTCCTCGCGCCGCCGTGGACTCGCCACCCTGGCCCCGGCCCGGATGCTCGACGAGGCGCGTGGCCCGGGGCCGGCGCGGGTGCTGATGTCTGCGAAGCCGCCAACACCGCTTCCGCGCGGACGATCGAGCGCAACGGCGGCGTCCTCGAACCCGACGGTGACCAGGAAACCGGGTCGGGCGCCGTGCGGCGTCACTGGGTCACCGTCGCCTGAACAGACGCGACTTCAGGGTGAAGCGCCCGCGCAGTGCCTCGACGGCCAACGTGCGGGCGACCGGTTTCCCCACCTTGGTAGGGTCCTTGGTGCCTCAACCCACCACCTGGCAAGGGACGTATGCCCATTGTGCCGTGGTCAACCCGCCACGCTGTCCACCGCCGGCCGGCCGGCGCACTTCGTGCAGCAGCCGCCGGACGTGCCGGCCGGGTGCCTGCGGGGCTGCGTGCCGCAGCGGCGGCGCTGGGCCTGGCCTTGCTGGCGGCAGGTTGCGACAGCGCCCCGGACCCGTCGGGCCTGCCGGTCAGGCCGGAAGGTGATGGGGGCGCGTGGCAGATCGACTACCGCAGCCCAGTGCCGGATTCCGGCCTCAACAGCCTGGTCACCGTCTCTGCCGACGAAGCGTGGGCCGTCGGCAGCATGGGCAAGCCCGACCACCGGCGCGGCAGTCTGCTGCATTATGCCGCCGGCCGTTGGAGCCCCGCGCAACTGCCCGTCGAGCTCCGCGGCGACCCCGAACTGAAGGCTGCGGCGTCGGGCCCGCATGACTTATGGATCTACCGTCGGGAGTCCATGCCGTATCCACCGTTCGAAGTGGAGGCGCGCCGACGGTATCCGCCGCCCTCGGAAGGCCCGGAGCAGCCGGACGGCGGGCGGCCCCGTCCGGCGATGCGCTGGGACGGCAAGCGCTGGCACCGGATACCCGTCCCTTTCCGCATCGCCACCCTGCGCGTGCTGTCCTCGCGCGACGCCTGGGCTGTCGACTGCCTGGGCGTCCTGTGGCACTGGGACGGCCGCCGCTGGCAACGAACCGAACTGCCGGTCCGGGTCCGTGATCTCGACGCCTCGTCTCCGGACAACGTCTGGGCCGTGGGCATGCGGATGGCCCTCACTCCCCCGTACCAGGTCATGGCGATGCACTACGACGGACACAGCTGGGAGCGGACGGGACTGCCGGAGCACCGCTTCACCCGGAACGGGGCGCTGCCCGGAGAGACCAGCACCCTCGGCTATGTCCGTGTCCTCGCTGCAGATGACGTGTGGGCGCTGGGGGCACACACCTGGGAGCCGGAGGACGAGGCGCCGACCGACCCGCCCTTCGAGCACTTTCTCATGCACTGGGACGGCCATCGGTGGAAGAGCTCCGCCTACCCGCCCAGAGCCGCCCACGACGCCGTGATACAGCCGGTGGCACCCGACGGCTCCGGGGGCCTGGTGCTGGGCGCCTGGCTGCGCCACACGCCCACCGGCCGGTATCTGGGCATCGACGCCCCGCCACGGGTCGAGGGCTGGACGAACACAGGGGTGGAGCCCTCGAAACGCCAATGGCTCTCGGTGTCGGACCTGGCGGCAGCACCCGGCACGCACACGCTGTTCGGGGCAGGCACCCTGCTCTCCCCCGAAGGGACGGCGAACAGCGGTAGCCGGGCGGTCATCGTCCGGTACCGGGCAGGGGCCGCGTGAGTTTGCGGCGAGTCCGTACCTGACCGGGCCTCGACCAGTCACGCCCTGAGCATGCTACGCGACCTGCGCGTTTAGGTGTCCGACGACTGTTGTATGGTTCGGATCCATTGATCGTTGCACAACTTTTCACCTCCCAGGGGGGAACTTTCATGCGCATTCGCCGCCTTGTGGCGATCACGGCTGCGGCCGGCACGCTCGTGCTCGGTCTCGCGGCCTGTGGTGACTCCACGAAGGACACGCCGAAGGCCGAGTCGACGCAGAGCTCCGCCAAGCCGGCGGAGAAGGAGATCTCCCCGGCTGAGGCCCTGCGGAACGCCGCCAAGGCGGTGGAGCAGCAGGCCTCCGCGAAGGTCGCCGTCGACACCGTCGACCCGGCCGACGGCAACGTCAAGGCCGAGGGCACCCTGAGCTGGAAGAAGGGCGCCGAGGGGGCCGAGCTGAGCATGGACCCCGGCTCCGACGCCGACATGCGGGACATGGCCGGCCCGGACGGCAAGGTCCACATGACGTTGGCGGACGGCAGCGTGTACCTCCCGGTCGAGGGGGAGATGGCCGCGGCCGCGGGCGGCAAGAAGTGGCTGAAGCTGGACGGCGCCTCCGCGGAGGACAACCCGGCCGACGACCTGCCGCACGGCCCCGCCGCGAGCCTTGCCGCCCTGTCCACCGCCACTGACCTCGCCAAGGCCGGCGAGGAGCAGGTGGCCGGTGCCGCGGCGACCCACTACACGGGCACGGTGGACATCAAGAAGCTGGCCGCGGACACCGCCGTCCTGGAGGTCATCACCAAGGACGAGCGCGACGCCTACGTCAAGGAACTGCACGCCACCGGCCTCAAGGGCACCGTCGAGATCGAGGTGTGGATCGGCGCCGACGACCTCGCTGTGAAGACCGTGGAGTCCGGTACGACCGCCAAGGGCCCGTCCAAGGTGACGATCGTGTACTCCGGCTACGGCCAGACCTCCGCCGTCAAGGCGCCCGCGGCCAAGGACGTCACCACGCTCGCCGAGATGATGCAGAACGCTTCCCAGGGCTGATGTCCCCACGTCGGTGGGTGCGCGGCGACCGCGCGCCCACCGGCCGAGCGGGCGCCATGGCAGGCCCCGGCGTCATGGATGAGCGCGCGCTGACGCCGGACTGGCTCTCGTCGTGGGCCGGCAGGGTCTCGCAGGCCCTGGCCCGGATGACGCAGCACTTCGAGCACACGCACGGGTATCCCCGGGGACGAACGCGGTCCGCCCGGCCGGGCGGGACGATCACGAGGCGGCGCGTGCCCTGGCCCGGGAGCGCTTGGCGCCCACTGACCTGATCACCCTCTACGGCAGCGTCGGCGAGGTCGTGTGGGCCGATGCCGGCAATGGATACTTCATCCGATCGCCGGACGACGTCCGGCGGTTCCTCGCGGAGTACGGGGCCGTCCGGGTCGGAGACGAGCCCGAGCCGTCCGGACCGGTGATCGCCTCGGACGGTGGCAGGCGCAGCTGCCCCACCGACCGCGAAGGCGCCGTGTGGCGGACCCGGACGGCGACACTGGGCGAACCCGGGACCGACCGGGTGGCGCGGGATCTGCGCGACTTCCTCGAGCTGCCGGAACGCTCGCTGATCCGCTTCGTCGCGACCGGCGACCCCGGGAGCCTGTAGCCGGGGGCGACGCGGGCAGCCCGTACCCTGAGGGGGCGATGAACCTCTTCAGCACGCCGTGGGGCGCACTCGAACTGACCCGATTCCCCGCGCAGCCGCGGGAGACGCTGCGGGCATGGGACGCCGCGGACGACTACCTGCTGCGGCACCTCGCGGAGACCGGCACGGACCTGACGGGCACCACCGTCGTCCTGGGCGACCGCTGGGGGGCACTGGCGACGGCGCTGGCCGCGCACCGGCCCACCCAGATCACGGACTCCCACCTCGGGCAGCAGGCCACGCGGGCGAACCTGCGGCGCAACGTCCCGGACGCCGAGGTGCGGATGCTGACCACGCGCGACGAGCCGCCCGCGCGCGTCGACGTGCTGCTCGTCCGGGTACCCAAGAGCCTCGCGCTGCTCGAGGACCAGCTGCACCGGCTGGCGCCCGCGCTGCACCCCGGCACCGTCGTCCTGGGCACCGGCATGGTCACCGAGATCCACACCTCCACGCTGCGCCTCTTCGAGCGGATCGTCGGGCCGACCCGCACCTCGCCGGCGGTGCGCAAGGCGCGGCTGATCTTCAGCACCCCCGATCCCTCGGTGGCCCGCGGGGCGAACCCGTGGCCCCTGCGGTACGCGCTGCCCGACGACATCGGCCCGTTGTCGGGCCGCACCGTCACCAACCACGCGGGCGTGTTCTGCGCGGACCACCTCGACATCGGCACGCGCTTCCTGCTCGCGCACCTGCCGGACCGCAAGGGCCCGGACCGTGTGATCGACCTGGGCTGCGGCAACGGTGTGGTCGGCACCGCGGTGGCACTGGCCAACCCGGACAGCGACGTGCTGTTCGTGGACGAGTCGCACCAGGCGGTGGCCTCCGCCGAGGAGACCTTCCGCGACATCGTCGGCCCCGGGGGCAAGGCCCGGTTCCTCGTCGGGGACGCCGCCGACGCCGCGGCCGCCGTCCGGCCCGGCGGGGCCGACCTCGTCGTCAACAACCCGCCGTTCCACTCCCACCAGGCGGTCACCGCCGCGACCGCCCAGCGCATGTTCGTCACCGCCCGGTCCGCGTTGCGGCCCGGGGGTGAGCTGCTGGTCATCGGGAACCGGCATCTGGGCTACCACGTGCGCCTGCGGCGGCTCTTCGGGAACTGCGAGGTCGTCGCGTCGAACCCGAAGTTCGTGATCCTGCGCGCCGTCAGGCGCTGACGCCGCCCCGCGGGAGACTTGAGGTCGCCTGGACCGGGCAGGCGCCCCCCATGGAGGACGAGACGTACGGCGGCGGACCGCAGGCGGGCGGGCACCGTGCGGTGCCGCACACCGCCGATGTGCGGATCGAGGCGTGGGGGCCGACCCGGGAGCAGTGCCTGGTGGAGGCCGTGCTGGGGCTGGTCGAGTGCTTCGCGGACGTCGCCGGGGTGCGGCCCGCGTGCGTGCGGCGGATACCGGTGGCGGAGGCCGCCGACGACGATCTGCTGGCTGATCTGCTCGACGAGGTCATCTTCCGCCTCGAGGTGCACGGGGAGGTACCCGTCGACGTCGAGGCGTCGGCGGACGACGGCGGGCTGGACGTACGAATGGCGGTGGCCGACGTGAGGTCGGTCGAGATGATCGGCGCGGTGCCGAAGGGGGTCTCCCTGGGCGAGCTCCACCTGGCGCCCGGCCCGTACGGGTGGACCTGCGCGGCGACGGTCGACGTCTGACCGCACGGTCCGCTGCCGGGCCGGCCCGCAGGGCTATCCCTTCACCACGCCCAGGGGCACCAGGCGGACGACCTTCCGGCACAGTCCGGCGCCCTCGCTCGCCTCCACCACCGCCGAGACGTCCTTGTACGCCTCGGGCGTCTCCTCGGCGAGGCCGCGCAAGGACGAGGCGCGGACCGCGATCCCCCGGGCCTCCAGCCGGGCCCGCAACTCCCTGCCGCTCACCCCGCGCGCGGCCTGGTGCCGGCTCTGCTCGCGGCCGGCCCCGTGGCAGGTCGAGTGGAAGGCGTCGCCTCGGGGAACCCCGGTCAGGACGTACGAGCAGGTGCCCATGGTGCCGGGGATGAGCACCGGCTGACCGACGCCGCGCAGGTCGGCGGGCAGGTCCGGGTGGCCGGGCGGCAGCGCCCGGGTGGCGCCCTTGCGGTGGACGCACAGGGTGCGCGGCGCGCCCTCCACCTCGTGCTCCTCGATCTTCGCCAGGTTGTGGGACACGTCGTAGACGAGGGCCAGACGCACGCCCGCCTCGCGGCGGAAGACCCGGCGGGACAGCTCTCCGAGGAGCTGGCGGTTGGCCCGGGCGTAGTTGGCGGCGGCCGCCATCGCGCCGAGGTAGGCGCGGCCTTCGGGCGAGTCGACAGGGACGCAGGCGAGCTGCCGGTCGGGGACCTCGATGCCGTACCGCCGCATGATCCGGTCCATCGCACGTACATGGTCGGAGCAGATCTGGTGCCCCAGCCCCCGTGAACCGCAGTGGATCATCACGCAGACCTGGCCGAGCGCGAGGCCGAAGGCGCCCGCGACCGGCTCGTCGTAGACCTCGGCGACCTCCTGCACCTCGAGGAAGTGATTGCCCGAGCCGAGGCTGCCGACCTGCCCGAGGCCCCGTTCGCGGGCGCGGGCGCTCACCTGGGCGGCGTCCGCGCCGGCCACGGTGCCGTCGTCCTCGCACCGCCGCAGGTCGCCCTCCTCGCCGTGGCCCTCCTCCACGGCGTAGCGCGACCCGCCCACCAGCACGCGTTCCAGCCGGCGGTCGCTCCCCAGATGCCAGACGGCTCCGGTGCCCGCGCCGCGGGGCGTGTCCTGGCCCAGACCGTCCATGATCGCGGGCAGGGCGGGCCGGAGCGTCCTGCGGTCGCAGTCGGCGGCCAGCAACCGGACGCCGCAGGAGATGTCGAAGCCCACCCCGCCCGGGGAGACCACGCCGCCCTCGGCGACGTCGGTCGCGGCCACCCCTCCGATGGGGAAGCCGTAGCCCCAGTGCACGTCCGGCATGGCGTACGAGGCTCCGACGATGCCCGGCAGCGCCGCCACGTTGACGACCTGCTCCAGGGCCTTCTCGGCATGGCTCAGCAGGGCGCGCGAGGCGAACACGACGCCGGGAACGCGCATCCGCGCGCTCGGGCCGATGCGGAAACGGTAGGATTCCTCTTCCACGACATCCATCACGGCCTCCGGGGCCGGTCGGCAGGCGAACGCCCCCCAGGTGTCGGGTTGCCACGCCTGACGGCGGTAAACGACGTGCCCCGGCCGGATGCCGGTTCCGGACGTAGCATGAGAAATGGGCCGGTGCGCTGTCACAAGCGACGACCTGCAAGGGCGGTCCTGATGCGTCCGCGTCGGGGCACGGTGCCGAATCGGCGCTCCACCGAGGGGCAGCGCAATGATCCATTCAGCCGATATCCGCGAGTGGCGCGACCGCGACGTCATCGACCCGAAAGGGCACAAGATCGGCGCACTGGAGGCGATCTACGTCGACACCTCCACCGACGAACCGGCGATGGCGACGGTGCGAACCGGCCTGCCCACGCGGCAGCGACTGGTCTTCGTCCCCCTCGACGAGGCGGTCGTCGGGCCCGGCTACGTCAAGGTCACCCAGTCCAAGGGGCTGGTGAAGAAGGCCCCGTCCATCGGGACGGACGACGTCCTGCCCGCCGAGCAGGAAGGGGAGATCTTCCAGTACTACGACATGGCCTACCACCCGGGCGCCGGTGGCGAACGGAAGCTCGCCCGCCGCTGATCGCCTCGCGCCCCACCGGGCCAAGGAGGTGTTTCCGGCCATGGCGCTCTTCCTGTTCCTGCTCCTGGTGGCCGTGGTCCTCGGGCTCATCGGCGTGGTCGCCGAGGGTCTGCTCTATCTGCTGGTCATCGGCATCGTCGTGCTCGTGCTCGACCTGGTGTACGTCGTCGTCAGATGGCGGCGTTCACGTGGTGGGCCGCTGCGCTGAGACCGGGCCGGAGGCGCCGGGAGGGTGCGTGCGGCCGGAACCGGCGGGCGAGGCGCACCTTCGCGCCCGGGAGGGGTAGCAGGCATCAGGTAAGCAGAGTCCCCGCGCGAAGAGGGAGTCCGTCATGACGGACCAGAAAGCCGCCGCCCACCCGATCGGGCCCGACAGCGACCTGGAACAGGTCTTCGAACTCGCCCAGCAGCTCCGTGTGGACTCCGTGCGGGCCAGCACCGCGGCCGGCTCGGGCCACCCAACCTCCAGCCTGTCCGCCGCCGATCTGATGGCGGTGCTGATGGCGCGTCACCTGCGCTACGACTGGCAGCAGCCCGAGAACCCGGCCAACGACCACCTCATCTTCTCCAAGGGACACGCCTCTCCCCTGCTCTACGCGATGTTCCACGCCGCGGGCGCCGTCGACGAGCAGGAGCTCATGACGACCTACCGCACCTTCGGAGCCCGCCTCCAGGGCCACCCCACCCCCGTCCTGCCCTGGGTGGACGTGGCGACCGGGTCGCTTGGCCAGGGCATCGCCTACGGCGTGGGCATCGCCCTGGCGGGACGGGACCTGGAGCACGAGCCGTACCGGGTATGGGTGTTGTGCGGCGACAGCGAGATGGCCGAGGGATCGGTCTGGGAGGCCCTGGACAAGGCCGGTCAGCGGCAGCTGCCCAACTTCGTCGCGATCGTCGACGTCAACCGGCTCGGCCAGCGCGGCCCGACGGAACTCCAGTGGGACACCGCGGCGTACGCCCGCCGCATCGAGGCGTTCGGCTGCCGCGCTCTGGTCGTCGACGGGCACGACCTCGAGTCCGTCGACCGGGCGCTGACCACCGCGGCCGACGGTCAGGTGCCCACCGTGATCGTGGCGAGGACGGTCAAGGGACAGGGCGTCCCGGAGGTCGCCGACCACGAGGGCTGGCACGGCAAGCCGCTGCCGCCCGACCTCGCGGAGCACGCCATCGAGGAACTGGGCGGCCTGCGCCACCTGACCGTCCGTGGTCCGCGGCCGCCCGAGGCCGCGCCGCGCCCGCCGGTGACCGCGACGACGCCCATGGACCTGCCGCGCTTCCAGCGGGGGGACGAGGTCGCCACCCGGGTCGCCTTCGGCAAGGCGCTGGTGGCCGTGGGTGCCCGCCCCGACGTCGTGGTCCTGGACGCCGAGGTCGGCAACTCCACGCACGCGGAGGACTTCGGCAAGGCCTATCCCGAGCGGTACTTCGAGACGTACATCGCCGAGCAGCAGATGATCGCCTCGGCCGTGGGCATGGCCGTGCGCGGCTACCGTCCGTACGCCGCGACGTTCGCGGCGTTCCTCACCCGGGCCCACGACTTCATCCGCATGGCGGCCATCTCGCAGATCTCCATGGCTCTTTCCGGCAGCCACTGCGGCGTGGAGATCGGTGCCGACGGCCCCTCCCAGATGGGCGTGGAGGACCTGTCGATGATGCGCGCGGTCCACGGGTCCACCGTGCTCTACCCCAGCGACGCCACCTCCGCCGCCGCGCTGACGGCCGCCCAGGCCGACCTCGACGGCATCTCCTACCTGCGCACCACGCGCGGCGCGTATCCCGTGCTGTACGGGCCCGAGGAGAGCTTCCCCGTCGGCGGTTCCAAGACGCTTAGGCAGTCGGGCGAGGACCAGGTCACCCTCGTCGGCGCCGGGGTCACCCTGCACGAGTGCCTGGCCGCGGCCGACGCGCTGGCCGCCGAGGGCATCACGGCCCGGGTGATCGACCTGTACTCCGTCAAGCCCGTGGACGCCGACGCCCTCGTGCGCGCCGCCGGCGACACCGGTGCCCTCGTCGTCGCCGAGGACCACCACCCCGAAGGCGGCCTCGGTGAGGCCGTCCTGTCCGCCCTCGCCGCGCGCCGCCAGGGCCCGGCCTTCGCCCACCTGGCCGTCCGTGACCTGCCCGGCTCCGGCACCGCGGAGGAACTCCTGGACGCCGCCGGCATCTCCCGTACGCACATCGCCGAGGCCGCGCGACGCCTGGCCTCGGGCTGAGCCACGGCGCGTCCGGTACGAGCACCGGCGGCCGTCGTCCCCGGACGGCGGCCGCCGTGCACGTGCACGCGCACGCGCCGTCGGGAACACCCAGCCCCCCAGGCCCTCGAACCCGGCCCGCCACGCACGCGGTGGCATGGGGCCGTCACCTGTACGGGCTAACCGGGCCGCCGGCCGGGGCGCCCCTCGGCAGTCCGCAGGGACCGGCGCCGGGCGCCGGCGCGGGCCCCGGCCCCGCGTCCCCTCGCCGGGCGATCTTCATCCGCTTCGCCCACGCTGGTGCCGGTGCCCGCCCCACCCGGCGGCGCCGCCGCACGCCACGGCGGCCTTCACGGCCGCCACGACACCCCACAAGGGAGCAGGCATGACATTGACGACGGATGCGCTCATACCAGCGCTCGAGGATGTGCGGGAGGCACACGCCGCGGTGGTCGACCGGTTCCGGGCCGACATGGCCGTCACCCCCGTCGGTCCCCATCGGCAGACCCTGGAACGTCATGCCGCCCAGACCGAGCACCACATCGCCCGCATCGACACCCACGTCCGCGACATGCGGCCGCGCCATCTGCTGCGGGACACCGGCGACATGGTCCGGACCGCGTCGGCGGGCGCGCTCCGCACGGCCATGGCGCCCCTGCACGTCGGCGCCCGCATGGTCCGCGGCGTCCTGCCGGGACGGGCACGGGCCGACGAGCACCAGTTGCTGAAGAACACCGAGGACGAGTACACCGCCACCGCGCGGGCCCTCGCGGCCTGCCGTGCGGGCGAGAGCATCGCCACCCTCGCGCAGGACGACCGTGCCACCGCGCTGCTGACCACGCTGCGCCGCCAGGACGAACAGCTCCTGCGCGAACTGGAGTCCAGCGTCGAGGAACAGGCGCTGGCCGTGGCCACCACGGCGGCCGGCAACGGTCACCACGCCCACGGCGCGGCCGGCCTGGCCGACGCGGCCGTCCGCACGCTGCGCACCACGGCCCAGCGGCTCCAGGCCGTCTGGACGGGCACGCAGCCGGCGCCCCGTCCCGCCGCCGACGCATCCCGGCCCGCCGGGAAGGCCCCGAAGGCCCACCCGCCCATGGCCCGGCACGTGGACCTCCCGCTGGCGGACTACGACCGGCTCCCCGTCGCCGAGATCATCCAGCGGCTGCGGATGTTCTCGCAGGCGGACCTCTCCGTCATCGAGGACTACGAACGCGAGCACGGCGACCGGGTCGGCATCCTGAACGCCATCGAGAACCTGCGCGGCAACCAGCCCTGGCCCGGCTACGACACCATGAGCCCGGATCAGATCACCGCTCGGCTGCGCGGCGCCGAACCGCTGGTGGCCCGGCAGGCCATGGACTACGAGCGGCAGCACCGCCGGCGCCCCGACGTCATCAGCGCCGCCAAGCAGCGCACCCGCGCCGCCGTCTGAACCGGGTTCACGAGGTCCCCGCCGTGGCACCACGGCGGGGACCCACGCGTGGACGCGGCCGGCACCGCGCACCATGCCGCGTTGTGCGCCGCGTCTCACATGGAGGGGGTGTGGGCTGCGAGAGGGTCGCCCGGACCGACACACTCCCGACGGGCGGGTCCGGGACGCCGACCGGTGTCCGGGACTGCGCCGTACGCCGGAGCCGCCATGCGTCACCACGGCCGGGGTACGCGTAGACCATGGGCAGCAGAAGGGAGCACTCCCATGGCCGACTCATCACTGAAGGCCGTCGGCTGTGGCGCGGCCGGTCTGCAGCGGCCCCGGGTTGTGCCGGCCGTCGGGCTGACGGTGTTGCTGCGGGCGGGGGTGTGACGGTCGGTCAGGGTCGGAAGACGTCCGGCGAGTGGGTCAGCGGGGCGTTGTGCACGGACGCCGAGTTGTACGTCCAACGGTCATCATGGGCCTGCCGGCGGCGGGACTGCTCGATGAGCAGGCCGTCGGCGTTCTCCGTGGGGCGGTTGCCGCGGCGCAGGAGCTTGACGACCAGGTACGTCACGAAGGACGTGAGCAGGAGCAGAAAGATCCCGAGTTCCACCACAGCGGCTCTCCCCCGTCTGTCACCACGTGACGTGCATCATAGCCGCAGGGCGATGGCTTGTCCGTCCTGTTGAGCCCCATTTGAGCTTGGGGGAATCCCGGTCGGCGCCGGGGGTGCAGAGCCAGGAGACGGTGTTCTCCGCCGCGGGAGTGTGGCCGCTGCCGGCGCTGTTGACGGCCGGATCCGGCGGGTCCGCCCGGGACGAGCTCGAGCGCGCGGCGGGGATCGGGGCCGGTGAGGCAGCCGAGGCCGCAAGGCCGCTGCTCTCGCGTCTGGACGCGCTCCCCGGCGTGGCATCCGCGACCGGGCCGTGGAGCAAGGCTTCGGTGCCGGAGCCCGGGTGGGCCGGCACGTTGCCGCCGGCCTCGCACGGGGTGCCGAGCGGTGACGTCCCGGCTGACCGCGGGGCGTTGGACGCGGCGCCGCCCGCCACCGCGTCCACGACACATGGCATGATCGCGCCATGGCACACGCACGCCGCCGCTTCGCCGGCACACTGGCGCTGGTCCTGCTCGCGGCCCTCGCGGGATGCGCCGATCCGGCCGCCGACCCACGGGCCGGGGGCCCGGATCCCGTGGGAAAGGGCTTCTGCCCGCCGCCGGAGGCGCCGCAGGCGGAACCCTCGCCGTGCATCACCTTCGACTGGAACCAGCGGGTCGCGGAGAACCACGCCTATCGCAGTCCCCTGCCGATCACCGAGGAGCAACGCCGACAGGCGGCGCCGAAGGCGGAAGCACTGGCGGCGGCCCTGACTCGGCTGGCGGCCTCGGGGACCTCGCAGGACGCGCTGCGCGCGGCGGCAGCGCGAGCCCTGTCGTTGACACCGTCTCAGATCGAAGTGAGGGGTGCCCACTTCGACCCCCCGCGCGATGTGCTGGTCGGCGGTGGCGAGGGGCGCGTGTGCGTCAACGGCACCGTGGACGGCGGGGGGAAGGCGCACGCCGAGGTGGTCGGGCGCACCGCGGACGGGACGTGCCTGCCGGGGCTGGGCGGACACTGAGCCCGCCGGTCGTCTGTCGCCCCGTCAGGCGGTCGCCTCGTCCAGCAGCTCCAGGACATGCCGGTAGGGGCGGCCGGTGGCACGGCTCATGCCCATCTCGCAGGTGCGGTTGCACGAGGCGTACGCGTCGAACGTGCCCGCGGTGATCTCCGCCGTCTGGGCGGCCGTCGCGGACCGCGTGACCTCCGGGTGGAGCAGACCGCGGTCCCCGGCGAAGGCGCAGCAGCCCCAGTTGTCGGGGACGGTGACCTGTTCGCTGACCGCGGCCGCGACCTGGCGCAGGGCGTCGTCGACGCCCAGGTGGACGGTGGAGCAGGTGGGGTGCAGGGCCATGCTGCCCATGCGGCGCGGGGCGGGCAGGGCGGGCAGCAGGTGCTCGGCGGTGAAGGCGACACTGTCGACGAAGCGCAGGGCTTGGAACCGGGCGCGGTCGGACTCCGGCAGCATGTCGGCCAGTTGTTGCAGCCCGTGGGTGCAGGAGGACGCGTCGCACACGACCGGCAGCCGTCCGCCGTCGCCGGCCTCCCACAGCGCTTCCAGCGTCCGGCCGGCCATGGTGCGGTGCCCGTCGGTGTAGCCCTTGGACTGCCACGGCGTGCCGCAGCACAGGCCGGTCAGACCCTCCGGGACGATGACCTGGACGCCGGCGCGTTCGCACAGCCGCAGGAAGGCGGCGGCCGCTCCGCCGCCTTCTCCCTCGGGGGCGAAGACACTGCCGATGCAGGCGGCGAAGAACACCGCTCGCGCCCCTTCGGGGTGCCGTGGGGCCGGGCGGGCCGGGCCGCCGCGCGGGACGTCACCGGACCAGCTGGGCACCAGTTCCGTCGCCCCGAGCTTGCGGACCGCGCCGGTGGCCGCCCGGGTGACCGGGGCGGGCAGCGCGTGAGCGGTGTTGAGCGCCGCGCGCACCCCGTTGACGGCGCTCCCCCAGTGCCGGGCGGTGGCGTTGCCCAGGCGCTGGGCGGTGGGACTGTGGCGCCGCGCGCGCAGGCGCTTCATGACAGCGCCGGTGTCGATGGTGACCGGGCAGGCGGTGACGCAGAGGCTGTCGGCCGCACAGCTGTCGACGGCCGCGTACGCGTAGTCCGCCTCCAGGGCGCGGCGGCGCTCCTCGTCGCCCGCGGCGGTGGCCAGGGCGATCTCACGCTGCAGGGCGATGCGTTGCCGGGGCGTGGTGGTCACGTCGGCGGTGGGGCAGACCGGTTCGCAGTAGCCGCACTCGACGCACGCGTCGACGGCCGGGTCGACCGGGGGCACGCTCTTGAGGTCGCGCAGGTGCGCGGCCGGGTCGCCGGTCAGCAGGACGCCGGGGTTGAGGACGTCGTGCGGGTCGCAGAGCCGCTTCAGCTCGCGCATGACGTCGTACAGCTCGTCGCCGTACTGGCGCTGGACGAAGGGGGCCATGGCGCGGCCGGTGCCGTGCTCGGCCTTGAGGGTGCCCCCGGCGTCCAGGACGAGGTCGACCATCGCGTCGGTGAAACGGGCGTAGCGCTCGGTCTCGGCGCGGGTGTCGAAGTCCTGGGTGAGCATGAAGTGCAGGTTGCCGTCGCGGGCGTGGCCGAAGATGACCGCGTCCTGGTAGCCGTACCGGTCGAAAAGGCCGATGAGGCCCTCGCAGGCGCCGGTCAGGCGCTCCATGGGCACCGCGATGTCCTCCAGCAGCGCGGTCGTCCCGGCGGGCCGGGCCCCGGCTACGGCCGTGTACAGGCCCTTGCGCTGGTGCCAGAGCCGGCCGCGCACGGCCGCCTCGCGGGTGAGCGCGGACCCGGTGACCGCGGGCAGCCGGTCCAGGACCGGCCGGGCGGCGGCCACGGTGGCGTCGAGTGCCTCGGCGCTGTCCTCGGCGAACTCCACCAGCAGGGCGGCGTGGCCTTCCACCCGCAGCCCGCGCAGTTCCTCGACGGGGTCGGCGGCCTGCTGCGCGACGCGCAGGGAGGCGGCGTCGAGGAGCTCGGCGGTGCGGGCACCGGCGGCCAGCAGCGCGGGCAGGGCGTCGGTCGCCTCGGCGAGGCCCGGCAGGATCAGCAGACCGGTGGCCGTGTGCGGCAGCACGGGGACGGTGCGGAAGACGGCCTCGCCGACGAAGCCGAGGGTGCCCTCGCTGCCGATCATCAGGTGGGCGAGGATCTCGGCGGGCTCGGTGTGGTCGAGGAACGAGTTGAGCCCGTAGCCCATGGTGTTCTTCATCGCGAACAGCCGCTCGATGGTGGCGCGTGAGGCGGCCGAGCCGCGGACCCGGTCGCGCAGCCGGAGCAGTCCGGCGTGGAGGTCGGGCTCGTGGGCGCGCAGCGCGGCGTCCGCGTCGCGGGCGGCGGTGTCGACGACGGTGCCCGAGGGCAGCACGAACTGCAACGACTCCATGGTGCGGTAGGCGTTGTCCTGGGTGCCGCAGTTCATGCCGCTGGAGTTGTTGGCGACGAGCCCGCCGATGGTGCAGGCGCTCTCGCTGGCCGGGTCGGGGCCGAGGCGGCGGCCGTGGCGGGCGAGGCGTGCGTTGGCCTGGCGCACCGTGAGTCCCGGTTGGAGCCGGATGCGCCTGCCTTCGTCGAGGACTTCGGCGGAGCGCCAGTGCGTGCGGACGTCGACCAGGATCCCGTCGCCGCCGGCCTGCCCCGCCAGGCTGGTGCCGCCGGAGCGCAGCGTCAGCGGCACGCCGGCCCGGCGCGCCCCGGCCATGAGCGCGCCGATCTCGGCGGCGGAGGCGGCGCGCACCACGGCCTGCGGCGTGAAGAGGTACGGCGAGGCGTCGTGGGCGGCCGCGACCCTGCGGGGCACGTCGGTGGAGACCCGTGAGGCGTCGGCCACACATGCCGTCAGCCACCCGGCCGGTCCGGGGTCGTCGGTGCGGGACGTGGTGGCGGGAGTGGCGGCGGCAGTGCTCATGGCTCCTCGGGTACGACGGTACGACGCGACGGCGGCCGACGGTCAGCGGGCGGGGTCGGTGATCCGCAGCAGGCGGGGCGGCCGTGCGGCAGGTTCGGGCAGCCGCAGCGGGGCCAGGCCGGGGGTGATGCTGCCCAACAGCGTGGCGCGGCGGGCGCCGGTGCCCGAAGGGAGGGTGCCGGGCAGACCGTTGACGGTGAGGAAGCCGAGCACGGCGAAGGCGAGCGCCTCCTTGGCGTCGGAGGGCAGGCCCAAATCGTCGCTGGGGCGCAGCGTCACGCCGGGCAGTTCCTCGCCGATCATGCGCATCAGCACCGGGTTGCGGGCGCCTCCGCCGGAGACGACCAGGCTGGTGACCCCGTGCGCCCGGCAGGCGTCGGCGACGGTGACGGCGGTGAGCCTGGTCAGGGTGGCGAGGACGTCGTCGGTTCCTGGTGTGGGCACGGCGGCCAGGGCCCGCTGCAGATAGGGCAGGTGGAAGAGTTCCTTGCCTGTGCTCTTCGGTGCGGGCCTGCGGTAGTAGGGGTCGTCGAGGAGGACCTCGAGCAGGTCGGGGTCGGTGCGTCCGGCGGCGGCGCGGCGGCCGTCCTCATCGAAGGCGGCGGCGCCGCCGGTGAAGTGGCGTACGGCCGCGTCCAGCAGGGCGTTGGCGGGGCCGGTGTCGAACGCCAGGGGCTCGGCGGCGGGGGCGACGACGGTGATGTTCGCGATGCCGCCGAGGTTGAGGGCCGCGGGCACTCCGGGCAGCCCGCGCAGCAGCAGGGTGTCGGTCATCCCGACGAGCGGGGCGCCCTGGCCGCCCGCGGCGACGTCCCTGCCGCGCAGGTCGGACACCACCGGCAGTCCGGTGGCCTCGGCGACCCAGGCCGGCTGGCCCAGTTGCAGGGTGCCGCGGACGACGCCGTCCTCGACCCAGTGGTGCATCGTCTGGCCGTGGGACACGACCAGGTCGGCGGCGCCCCCGCACAGCTCTTCGAGCGCGCGTGCCGCGGCCCCGGCGAAGGCCTGGCCGACACCGGTGTCCAGTGCGCACACGGCCTCGGTGGTCGTCGTCGCGGGCGGCAGCGTCGCACCGATGAGGTCCCGCAGGTCGTCGGCGTAGGGCACGGAAAGGTGGCCGAGCGGCCGCATGAGCAGGGTCTCGCCGTCCAGGGTGAGGTCGGCGGCGGCCGCCTCGATGGCGTCGTACGAGGTGCCCGACATCAGGCCGATCACGCGCATGGCTTCTCCCAACTGTCCGGTCCGGTGCGGTCGTGCGGTCCCGGGGTGGAGGCCGCCCGTCGGCGGCCCCCACCCCGGGGAGTCCTCACTCGACGCCGGCACCCGCCGCGACACGACCCGAGCCGGAGCCGGACTCCGGGCCGCCGTCGGCCATCCCGGCCGTACGCACCTCGGGGGCCTTGTGGAACAGGCTCATCACACCGCCGATCACCAGGGTGATCACGACACCGAGCGGCACCAGCCACTGGGCGGCGATCGTGGTCGGCACCGTCGCGCCCGCCACGGTGACGTCGATCTTCACCGAGCGCACGACGTAGGTCATCACGCCGACGGTGACCAGGAACGCGACGATCGAGTCGGTCTCGTTGGCACGCCTGACGATCCTGCCGAGCAGGAAGGCGCCGAGCAACGCGCCGTAGGTGTAGCCCGCGATGGTCAGACCGGTCAGGTAGACATTGCCCGTGCTGGTGCTGAAGGCGCAGGCGAAGACGGCCATCAGCACGGCCCACACCAGCGTCATCACCCGGGCGAGCTTCAGCAGCGACTCCTCCGACGGGGTGCTGCGGAAGAAGCTGTGGATGATGTCGGCGACCGTCGAGTTGGACATGGAGTTCAGCGCGGAGGACAGGGAGCCCATCGCGGCGCCGAGGATGCCGGCCACGAGGAGGCCGGAGATCACCACGGGCAGCCCGTGCAGGATGAAGTTCGGGTAGAGGTTGTCGGAGCTGGTCAGGCCCAGGTCCGAGAAGCTCTTGCCCTTGTTGTACGACCACAGCAGCGCGCCGACGAGCGAGAAGGCGGCGAACTGGAGGGTGACGAAGACACCGGAGGCGATCATGGCCTTCTGGCCGTCGCGCAGGGAGCGGGTGGCCAGCACGCGCTGGACGATCAGCTGATCGGAGCCGTGGCTGGCCATCGCGAAGATGGCGCCGCCGATGATCGCGGTCGGCAGGGCGAACGGGCTGGTGAGGACGTGCGCCAGGTCGAAGTTGGTGTCGAACAGCTTGAAATGGCCCGAGTGCAGGGCGTCGGAGAAGCCGCTGCCGCCGACGTGGCCGGAGAGCACGGCGATGGCGAGGATGGCGCCGCCCAGGTACAGGCCCATCTGGATGGCGTCGGTCCAGATGACCGCCTTGATGCCGCCGAGGTAGGTGTAGACGACGGTGATCACCGTGAGGACGATGATGATCAGGCGGTAACCGGCGTGCACGCCGAACTCGTCGAGCAGCAGCTTGATCGGGATCGCGGAGGCGAACAGGCGGACGCCCTCGGCGAGGAGGCGGGTGAAGACGAAGGTCACCGAGGCGAGCCCTTGCAGCTTCAACCCGAATCTGTCGCCCAGGTACTGGTAGGCGCTGACGAACCCGCCGCGCTTGTACAGGGGGATCAGCACGGTGGCGACGACGACGCGGCCGATGACGTAGCCGAGGGCGAGTTCGACGTTGCCGAAGCCCTGCCCGCTGTAGGCGCCGCCGGGCACGCTGATGACGGTCAGCACGCTGGTCTCGGTGGCCACCACGGAGAAGGAGACGGTCCACCAGGGCATGTGCCCTTCGCCGACGAAGTAGTCCTTCGCCGTTTTCTGCCGTCCGGCCAGTCGCAGTCCGATCCACGCGATGGCGATCAGATACACGACGACCACGACGAGGTCGAGTTGGCGCACGCTCGCTCCTAAGCAACAGCCGGCGGGGTCACCGGCGTGATGGGGACAGATGGTGGGGGCGTCGTCCGGCGGACTCGGACGACATGGGATTCGTGCGGCACGGTGGCGTCCCGTGCCAGCAGGCGCGCGCCGTCCAGCGGGTCCCCGAGCGGGGGCCGCGGGCTCAGCGGTCGCGCGGAGCCCTCGAGCGCCGCGCGCAGCGGCGCCATGAGCGGTTCGCCGAGGCCGGTCAGCCCGCCGGTGACGGTGACGGGCAGGACCTCACCGGTGATCCGGGCGGCGGCCGCGAGCACGGCCTCGCCCAGTGCGGTGGCGGCGTCCCCGACGATGATCCCGGCGACCCGGTCTCCGGCCGCCGCGGCGTGGGCCACGTCCGGGGCGAAGGAGGCCGCGGTGCGGGCGGGGTTGCCACCGGCGGCCAGTGCCGCGGGCAGCGTGTCCGGGTCCCCGAAGCGCCGTGTGGCGGCGGCCAGCAGGGCGGTGTCCGGTCCGCGTCCGTCGTGGGCGCGCAGTGCGGCCCGCAGGCCGGTCACGCCGATCCACGCGCCGCTGCCCTCGTCGCCGAGCCAGGGGCCCCAGCCGTCGACGCGGGCGTACGAGCCGTCCTCGCCGATGCCGATGGCGACCGAGCCGGTGCCGATGGCCAGCACCACGCCCGTACGGCCGCCCAGGGCGCCCGCGTGGGCGGTGACGGCGTCGCTGGTGACGGCGACCTCGTCCGCGGGCAGGTCCCGGAGGAGCAGTTCCGCGAGGGTGCGGGCGGCCTCGGGTGCCGCGGCCGCTCCGGCGGCGCCGACGCAGACGGCGGCGAGCCGGCCCTGGGCGTGGTGCTCCCGGATCAGCGGCAGGACGGCGGCGCGTACGGCGGCACGCGCCGCCTCGACACCGCCCTCGGCAGCGAGCCCGGGAGACCCCGGGACCTCGTGGACGGGGCCGGCGGTGCCGTCCGTGCCGATGAGCACGGCACGGCAGCCCGTCTTCCCCAGGTCCACGGCCACTGCTGCTGTCATGCGGCAACCCTCGTGTCGTACGGGATCCGGCACGTCGGGTGGTCACGGTCGGCGGTGACCGGCGCGGATCGCGGTGCAGCGAGTATCGGAAGGCAGAGCTCCGGATGTCAATAAGTAACTTCACGAAATGCATCACGTAAATTTTTGACGTGACCGACGGGGCGTGGTTACGCTGACGCCACCCACTCAGGAGGGAACCCGCCCATGGCCTCCCAGGACCCGACCCGCACCTTCGCGCAGCCCGCGCAGGAGTCCGCCTCCGGCGGCGACATCCTGACCCGCGTCCGCGCGGCCCTGCCCGGCCTGGCCCCCTCCGAGCGGCGCGTGGCCGAGAGCGTCCTGGCCGATCCGGCACAGGCGGCGGAACTGTCCATCAGCGCCCTCGCCGAACGGGCCGCCACCTCGGTCGCCACCGTCATGCGCTTCTGCCGGACGATGAAGCTGGGCAACTACCCCCAGCTGCGGCTCGCGCTGGCCGCGGCCGCCGCCCGCGAGCACGCGCTCGGCGGCGAGCGCCCGGCCCCGGGCACCGACATCAGCGCCACCGACACCCTCGAACAGATCGTCCACAAGATCGTCTACAACGAGGTCCGCGCCCTGGAGGACTCCGGGGCCGGACTCGACCTCGAGGCGCTCGGCCGCGCCGTCGACGCCGTCGCGGGCGCCCGGCGGGTGGACATCTTCGGCGTCGGCGCCAGCGCCTTCGTCGGCCAGGACCTGCACCAGAAGCTGCACCGCATCGGCCACATGGCGTTCATCTGGACCGACCGCCACGCGGCGCTGACCGCCGCCGCCCTCCTCGGCCCCGGCGACGTGGCCGTGGCCATCTCCCACTCCGGGGAGACCGAGGACACCGTCGAGCCCCTCCAGGCGGCGGCCGAGCGCGGCGCGACCACCATCGCCCTGACCAACGTGCCGGGCTCCACGCTCGCCGACAGCGCCGACCTGGTGCTCGCGACCTTCGCCCGGGAGACCCCCTTCCGGTCCGGCGCCACCGTCAGCCGGATCGCCCAGCTGGCCGTGATCGACTGCCTGTTCGTCGGGGTCGCCCAGCGCTCCTACGACGCCACGACCGCGGCCCTGCAGAAGACCTACGGGGCCGTGCAGCGCCGCAGGCGCCCGCAGGCCCAGCGCCGTACCCCGGCCGACGACTGACCGCCGCCGGCCCCGCACCACACCCCAGCACCACCGAAAGGACGACCGCGCCGTGGACCTCAGCACACTCGGCACCGAGACCCGCAACGAGCGGACCGCCGAACTGGACCGCATGCCGGTCTCCGAGCTCCTCACCGTGATGAACGCCGAGGACCAGACCGTCGCCCTCGCCGTCCGTGAGGCGCTCCCCGACATCGGCACCGCCGTCGAGGCCATCACCGAGTCCCTGCGCCGCGGCGGCCGCCTCGTCTACCTCGGCGCCGGCACCAGCGGCCGCATCGGCCTGCTCGACGCCGTCGAGTGCCCGCCGACCTTCGGCACCGCTCCCGAGCAGGTCGTCGGCCTGCTCTCCGGCGGCCCCGGCGCGTTCATCGTGGCCGTCGAGGGTGCCGAGGACGAGCCCGCCAGGGCGATCGCCGACCTCGACGAAATCGGCATCGGCGACCGGGACACCGTCGTCGGCCTCGCCGCCAGCGGCCGCACCCCCTACGTCATCGGCGGCCTCAAGCACGCCGCGACGCGGGGCGCCGTCACCATCTCCGTGGCCTGCAACCGCGACGCCCTCGTCAGCCGCTACGCCGACATCCCGATCGAGGTGCCCACCGGCCCGGAGATCCTCACCGGCTCGACCCGGCTCAAGGGCGGCACCGCCGAGAAGATGGTCTGCAACATGCTCTCCACCGCCTCGATGGTCCGCCTCGGCAAGGTCTACGGGAACCTCATGGTCGACGTGCGCGCCACCAACAACAAGCTCGTCGACCGCGCACGGCGCATGGTCGTCCAGGCCACCGGCGCCGACCCCGACGTCGCCGCCGAGGCCCTGAGCGCCGCGGGCGGCCACGCCAAGACCGCCATCGTGATGCTGCTCACCGGCACCACCGCCGAGGAGGCCGCCCGGCGCATCGAGCAGGCCCACGGCGACACCCGCACCGCCGCGGGCCAGGCCTGACCCGGCCCCGGGCGCCACGACCGGGACAGCGGGCAACGGCGCCGATCCGTGCAGGCGTGAACGGCGCGCTAGCGTGGTGCCATGCGCCACGAAGTGACCGATGCCGACACCGCGACGGCGGCGGGCAGCGGCGACGTTCCCGTACTGTCCACGCCCCGCCTCATCGCCTGGATGGAGGCGGAGACGGTGCACGCCGCGGCAGCCTTCACCGCGGCGGGGCAGACGACGGTGGGGACGGCGCTGCGTATCGAGCACGTCCACGCCACGCCGGTCGGGGGTAAGGTCGACGTCTTCGCCGAGCCGCCGCCCTCCCCCAGGGGACGGCGCCTCACCTTCCGGGTAGGGGCCCTCGACGACGCGGGCCGGCTGGTCGCGACGGGCGAGATCGACCGTGCCGTCGTCGACCGGGAGCGTTTCCTGGCGGCGGCGCTCGATCCGGGACAGCCCGGCGAGCCGCACTGACCAGACGTCCCCGCCGCGGCGGGTGCGCTCAGACCACGCTGGGAGCCGATGCCGCCGACGGTGCCGTCGGGCTCCGCCGCGAAGTGGAACCTGAGGCGGTGCCGCCTTCGTCGGTGGTCCGCGCATGGTGGCGAGCAGGCTCTCGGCCAGGTGTGGCCGTCCGGTCGTGCGGTTCGAGGAACACCGCCGGCGACCGTCGTGTTCGCCCGCATCACCCTCCCAGCCTGGCCGGCGCCACGACCGGGCTGCTCCGGTACCGGAGGGGAGTCAGTGCTTGAAGACGTCCTTGGTCTTCTCCTTCGCGCCCCGCATCCTGCCGCGCGATTCGAGGGCGGCGCCCTTCGCGGCGAGCTTCTCCTTGTGCATCGCGTGCGCTGTCTTCCGCACGCTCTTCCCGACGACCTGCTCCATCTTCGCCTTGCATTTCTCTGCGGCGCTCATCACG
This sequence comes from Actinacidiphila sp. bgisy160, assembly GCF_057707815.1. NCBI lineage: Bacteria > Bacillati > Actinomycetota > Actinomycetes > Kitasatosporales > Streptomycetaceae > Actinacidiphila > Actinacidiphila sp. bgisy160. The sequence continues at coordinate 46,186 of NZ_JBYIQW010000020.1, read as the reverse complement.
GCACCTCCGCGACCTCTCACCCGGCGCGTGCCCGCGGGGCGGAGGTCGAAACCCGCGGCTGTCCCCGCGGCACTCCGGGCGCGGTCGGTCAGGGGGCTCGTCATCAGTGGACGTCCGCCACTTGCGCGGCGACGGGGAACTCGGCACCGCATTCACCGCAGGTGCCCGTGCCGAAGAGGTGGGTGAGGCCGACGGCGACCGGATCCATGCGCGCGGCGACAGCGGAGTCGTACAGCACCCGTGCCGGCCCGGACAACTCGGCCGGAGCGGCGGGGCGCAGGGGCGTCGCGCCGGGGTCGCCAGGCTCGTGGTCACCCACGGCGGAGAAGTGGCCCGCCTCGCCGATGGAGACGAACACGCCCATGTCGCACGCGGGGCAGAAGACCTCGTACACCTCGTCGATCAAGCCCTCCAGCGCGTACGACCAGACGCGATCCCCGTCGAAGGCCATGAGTGCCTGCAGGAGGTTGACGTAGAGCGCGGGCTCGGCCGGCCGGCGGACCCGGTCGCCCGCGAGGGCCCGGAGGCGCTCGACGCTGCCCGCGTGGTCGCGGCGTTCCCCCTCGTCCGCCGCCGCGACGATCGCCCCGGCCAGGACGAGGGCGTTGTCCCCGTCCTCGTCCTTCCTGCCGCCGAGGTCGGCCAGTTCGGGAAGCGCGGCGAAGCTCGCCGGATAGACGCTGCCCTGGTGGCACAGACGCGACCACAGGTCTCCCCAGACCTCCTCCTCCGGCCCGGTGCCCACCCGCGCGAGAAGGACCGGGACGTCCTCCGCGGTACCGTACGCGTGCCTCAGCCGCGACCAATCCGTCATCCGGGCATCCAACCATGTCGCTGGAGGGGTCGGAGCAGCGAGGTGGTGACCGCGGCGAGGCGTGTGCGGTACTGCGGGTCGTAGCCCTCGGTGGCCGCCCGGGCTTCCTTCTCGTCCTCGAAGTACCGCCCTGCGACGCCCCCCAGTTGGGGCGGGTCGACCCGGCGCCGCGTGGCCGCGGCCCCTGCTCCAGGCAGTCGACGACGTCCATTCCCGACCGGCGGGACATGGCGGGCGCCCGGCACGTGCACGTCCGGAAGCGCCCCCATCAGGTCGGGGCCGAAGAGGTCTTGGACGTCGTCCCACAGCAGATCCGGCCCGGCACCATGCTGCCCGCGGGCACGTCCCGGCCGCACCGTGGTTCGCCCGCCGTGTACCCGAACTCCCGGTCATAGCGGGTCTTGTCGGCACACGACGACGTTCGGGCGGCCCCGCGGTGACACAACTGTGCCATGGCACAAGAGCGACCCCTGGCACCCCTTGAGCGGGGACATGGACCGCCTCGAAGATCAATGGCCGTCCACTCTTCACATGGCTTGAGGAGTTCCCTTGCCCACGGTTCACATCCCCCGGCCCAGGTCCGGGGCGATCGCGCTCGGCGTGGTCGCCGTCCTGGCACTCGGGGTCATACCGGCCACGGCCGCCGTATCCGCGGACGCCGCCGGTCGCGGGCCCGCCGCCGGCGCCGCACTACGGTCACCCGGCAACGGCGGCACGCACACCGTCACCCTGATCACCGGCGACAAGGTCACGATCGGCACCGCACCCGACGGGACGGTCATCCGGTCCTTCGAGGGCGCGGACGGGACCACCACCGGTTTCCACCGCGCCGTCGTCGACGGCGCCACCTACGTCTATCCCGACGCGGTCCTGCCGTACGTCAGCGCGGGGAAGCTGGACGAGCAGCTGTTCAACGTGACCCGGCTGATCGCCGACGGTTACGACGACGCGCACTCCTCCCGGCTGCCGCTCATCGTGAGCTACACCGACGCCGCGGCCAAGTCCCGGACGCTGCCGAAGATGGCGGGCGCCACGGACGTCCACCGGCTGGAGAGCATCCAGGGCGCGGCCCTCGCGCAGAACCGCAAGCAGGCCCCGGCGTTCTGGTCGGCACTGACCGGGGGCGCCGGCGCGGCGGCCCGGTCGGCGAAGCCGACGTTCGCGGCCGGTGTCGCCAAGGTCTGGCTCGACGGCAAGGTGAAGGCCGACCTGGCCGACTCGACCGCGCAGATCGGCGCGGACAAGGTCTGGGCGGAGGGCAACACCGGCGAGGGCGTCAAGGTCGCGGTGCTCGACACCGGAGTCGACGCCGAGCACCCCGACCTCGCCGACCGGATCGCCGACAGCGCCAGCTTCGTCCCCGACGAGCCGGACACCCTCGACTACCAGGGCCACGGCACCCACGTCGCCTCGACGATCGCGGGCACCGGCAGCGCCTCCGACGGCAAGGAGCGGGGCGTCGCCCCCGGTGTCCGCCTGGACGTCGGCAAGGTGCTCAACAGCGAGGGCAGCGGCCAGGAGTCCTGGATCATCGCGGGCATGGAATGGGCTGCCCGGGACCAGAAGGCCAGGGTCATCAGCATGAGCCTGGGCGGCGGTGGTGACCACACCGACCCCATGAGCCAGGCGGTCGACCGGCTCAGCAGCGAGACCGGGGCTCTGTTCGTCATCGCGGCGGGCAACGGCGGTCCGCACAGCATCGGCAGCCCCGGTGCCGCGGACTCCGCGCTGACTGTGGGTGCCGTGGACTCCGCGGACCGGCTCGCCGAGTTCTCCAGCACCGGCCCGCGTGACGGCGACGCCGGGCTGAAGCCGGAGATCACGGCGCCCGGCGTCGACATCCTGGCGGCCCGCTCCCACTACAAGCGGGGCTCGGGCTACTACACCAGCATGAGCGGCACCTCGATGGCGACCCCGCACGTCGCCGGAGCCGCCGCGCTGCTGGCCGCCGCCCACCCGGACTGGACCGGCCCGCAGTTGAAGGAGGCGCTGGTCAGCAGCGCCAAGGCCACCCCCGCGTACTCCCCGTACGAGGCGGGCGCCGGGCGACTGGACGCCCCGGCGGCGGTCCACACCTCGGTCTTCGCGACCGTCAGTGCCTTCTCCGGTTTCCACGCCTGGCCCCAGACGCCAGGAGAGACCGACGTCCAGAAGGTGACGTACACCAACACCGGCGACGCGGCGGTCGGCCTGAACCTGGCCATCGACTCGAAGGCCCCGGCAGGGCTGTTCACTCTCTCCGAGGACAGGGTCACCGTCCCGGCGCACGGCACGGCCTCGGTCTCCCTGACCGCGGACCTGGACCGGCTGCCGCTCGACCAGTCGGTCAGCGGCTTGATCACCGGCACGGACGGCACCGGAACGGTCCGGGCCAAGACCCTGATCGGTGCCGCCAAGGAGGGGCAGCGGCAGACCCTGACCGTCACCGCCAAGGACCGCTCGGGCAAGCCGCTGGCCGGCCGCGTCATGCTCACCGCCGAGGGCCTCTTCACGACGATCGACCTCGACGAGTCCGGCACCGGCACGGCGCGGCTGCCCGTCGGCACCTACAGCGGCTGGCTCACCGCGGACGTGCAGGGCGCCAACGGCCCGCACTCGCTCGGCATGGCGCTGCTCGCCTTCAACGACGTGCGGCTGGACCAGGACCGGTCCGTCACCCTCGACGGCCGCAAGATGCGTCAGATCCTGGCGCGTGCCCCGCAGCAGACCACCCCCGTCGCACCGCGGCTGGACGTCCACCGGTCCTTCGGCAACAGCCTGGTCGAGTCGTCCATGCTGCCCAACGAGACCTACGACAGCATCTGGGCGCTCCCGACCGGCAAGAAGGTCACCGACGGCACGTTCGAGTTCGGTGCCCGCTTCCGGCTGGAGCAGCCCGCGCTGACCGTGAGCACGGCCTCCAGGACCTACGCCGACCCGTTGGTCAAGCGCGGCTCCAAGCCGCTGCCCGCCGGCACCCGGACGCTCACGGCGGTCTACGCCGGTGCGGGCACGGCCGCGGAACTGGCCCGCACGAACGTACGCGGCAAGGCCGTGGTGGTGCGGGGCGGCAGCGCGTCCGGAATCCAGGCGCAGGCGGAGGCCGCCGCGGCGGCGGGCGCGCAGGTGCTCGTCGTCGTCAACGACGGCATCGGCCGGCTCCAGCCCTGGGACGAGGTCCCGTGGAGCCCGCAGAGCCCGGCGCCGCTGACGGTGGCGACCCTCAACGCCGACCAGGGCGCCGACCTGATCGGCGCACTCGGGCACGGCACGGTCAGGCTGAAGGTCACCTCGAACCCCACGACCGACTACGTCTACGACGTGGTGCGCCACTGGTCCGGCGCGGTACCGACGGACCCGACCTGGCGCGTCGCACAGCGCGACCTGGGCAAGGTGAACGTCTCGTTCCGCAACCACCGCCAGGGCAAGGCGATGGAGTTCCGCCCCGACGTCTGGCAGGGCTGGGTGGTCGGCAACCAGCTCACCGCTCCCGCTCAGGGCGACCGGACCGACTGGGTCACCGCCGACGCCGGTTGGCTGGACGACGCCTACATCGCGGGCGAGACCGGGCAGCACGCGATGGACGTCCTGCGCTACCCGGCCGGGAAGACGGCCGAGGTCAGCTGGTTCGGGCCGATCCAGCGCCCCCGGATGGGCCCCATCGGCTACCAGCCGGTCCGCTACCTCGACGGCGTCTACATCCCCGCCCCCGGCTGGGGCGACTCCGGCTCCGGCCACGTCGGCGAGGCCTACGGCAACTACGACGTGAAGGACTGGATGTCGCTCTACCAGGGCGACCGGCAGCTCAACTGGGGCAACTCCGAGTACCTGCCGATCACCGGGCTCGCCCCCGAACGGCTGCCCTACCGGCTGGTCGTCGACAACGACCGGGCGGCCTGGACCCACCCGTACTCGACGCACACCCTGACCGAGTGGAACTTCACCTCCGAGGCCACCGGCCCCGAGGCGGCGGTGTCCCTGCCATTGATCCAGCTCGACTACGGCGTGGCCACCGACAAGGCCGGCCAGGCCGACCGGCACGCCAAGCTGACCGTGACCGCCTCGCACCTGCCCGGCACGACCGCCGCCATCGGGAAGCCCTCGCTCGAGGTCTCCTACGACGACGGGAAGACCTGGCAGCGAGCCGGCCTGGACCGCAGCGGCAGCGGCTGGCAGACGGGGCTGCGCGCCCCGAAGTCCGCGGGCTTCGCCACGCTCCGGGTCACCGCCCGGGACGACGCGGGCAACACCGTGTCGCAGACGATCACCCGGGCCTTCGGCCTGCGCTGACGCCCCGGCACATCACCCGGCGGGCGGCACCGCGACCAGCGGTCCCGCCCGTCGGCGTTTCCGGCCGCCCAGGGCCTCGGCGAAGCGCATCCCCGTGGCCCGCGGCCGTTCCTGCGCGACGTCGCCGCGACATTCCGCACGGCGCCGGCGTGGGCGACACGCTGGACCGCGCCACACAGATCGGCCGTTCGTCAGCGCGAGGCAGCGCGCCCGCGTGGAGGGCCGCATCGCCAGGGGCCTGCACGAGGGCCCCCGGCTGACGACGGGCGGCACCGGCCGGTCGCTCTCGACCGGGGCTGGTCCGTCGGCCGACCGTCTTGGCCGCGTGGACAACGCCTCGGCCGGCGCACATGAGGAGATCTGCGGGCCCGTGCGTCGATCACGCCGTACGACGTGCACGAGGCCGTCAGGCTCGCCGACGACTCCGCCCGCGACCTCGCGGGAACGGCCTGGACCGCCGATCCCGAGCCCGGCACGCGCGTGGCCCGGCGCATCCGCAGCGGCACGGCCTGGACCAACGGCTACGTGCCGGACATCGCCTCCCCGTACGGGGACGTGCAGGCCGGTGGCCCCGGTCGGGAGCCGGCCGCGGAGGTGCTCCAGGCGTCCCAGCAGTCGCGGTCGGTCCACCAGCGGTGACGCCGGCGCCATGGTGCGGCGGCCGTCACAGGCTCGGCAATCGTCACCACCTTGACAGGTGATGCAGCCTGTGCGACGGTCGCATCAGCCGCGGTGGTATCCGACTCCGCCGATCCCCCACCGGAGGATTCCCGTGAAAGTGCTCAGCGTCATGAAAGTGGCCACGGTGGCCGTGGCCATCGTCACCGTCGCCTGCGGGTGTTTCCTCCAGGTCTTCTGAGGACGGCACAGCGAGAGAGAGGAGCGGCATGCCCAGCACGCAGCAGGCCGTCAAGGTCGTGAAGGTGGTCAGGACCGCGGACACCGGCGCGGTGGCGCGCCGGACCCGCTTCGGCACCCTGCCCGAACGCGTCCGGCCCGAGGACACCACGGAGGTGGTCCCCGTCGTGGAGCGGTACCCCTCACAGGACCTCTACGACCACGAGAAGTGGCTCACCTGCAGGTGGGTGTAGCCGCGGGCGCCGCGCCCCCGGGCGGACCCCGGTCCGTTGGGGGCGCGGCCCCTCGTGACGTGCGGAGTTCGAAGAACGCGCTGAACGCCATGCAGGCGCAGACGACGAGCGGCGCGAGCCGGCGACCGCCGCGCAGCGGGGAGGCGCGCACGAGGATCTCACGGACGAGCACGGCGGGCACGAAGCCCTGCATGAGGTGACCGATCCGGTCGTACGGGTTGCGCGACAGGCTCGGGGTGTCGCGCAGCCAGTCCCCGAAGGCGAGCTGGGCACAGGTGTGGTGACCGTCCACCGGCAGCACCAGGGCGTGCGGGGCCGGCAGCGCGCACAGCAGCCCGGTCAGCCGGAACCGGCGCCGCGGGGCGACCGCGAGCGGCAACCCGAGCATGATCCAGAAGGTCCCCGGCGCCCATGTGCCGCGGTCGCGCGGATGGACCCCGTACACCACGAGTGCGGCGAGCGCGAAGCCGGCGGCTAGCACGGGCAGTGCGGCGCGCGGGACGGGGACGGTGAGGTCTGTCATGCCCCGTAGGGTCGTGGGGTGCGGCACGCGGGCGCATGGGTACGGCTGCGCACGCTTTCGCTCGCGCGGGACCGCCCCGCGGCTCGCGGCTCGCGGCTCGCGGCTGTGGGGCGACACGTACCGCCCTTGCGTAGGTGCCCCCCTCATTGATCGCGGGCGTTCCTCGGCCCCGCTTGCGCTCAGAAGGGCTGACGACGGATGAGGCACCCCGCGCGGTGGCCGTGGCGGCGCCTGCGAGGCCGAGTCCGGTGAGGGCTGCCATGAGACGCCCTGATGTGGCCGAGCCACCCCGTACCCCCTGGCTCATCAGGACCGCCCACCGCACGGCATGAGATCGCCGGCCGCCAGGTCGGCGAGAGAGTCCATCAGCCGGGAGACGCAGCTCACATCGGGCGATGTCACTGGGATGCGGGCTGCCTCGTCCCAAGGGGTGAAGCCGTGGGGCCGACGACGGACGGCCACGGACGACCCCGTACGACACCCGAGGAGCACACCATGGACGCTCGACTGGACTACCTCGCCAGCCCGACCGCGAGCAGGGCCTTCAAGCACTTCATGTCGGTGGGCAAGGCGTTCAAGGAGTCGCCGCTGCCGGCCGCGACGCAGGAGCTCGTGGCGCTGCGGGTCAGCCAGATCAACGGCTGCGGCGCCTGCATCGACATGCACACCAAGGAGGCCGCCGCCGCGGGCGAGACCCCGGTGCGGCTGCATCTGGTCGCGGCGTGGCGGGAGGCCACGGTCTTCACCGAGGCCGAACGTGCCGCGCTGGAGCTGGCGGAGGAGGGCACCCGCGTCGCGGACGCCGGCACCGGGGTCAGCGACGAGGTGTGGGCCCGCGCCGCCCGGCACTTCGACGGCGAGCAGCTCACCGCGCTGGTGCTCCTGGTCTCCTTCATGAACGCGGTGAACCGGCTTAACATCATCGCCCGTCAGCCGGCCGGTGACTACGAGCCCGGGCGGTTCCACTGACCGGGAGCAGGGGAAGGGGATCGGGCGTGGGCAAGGTGGAGGAATTCGAGGAGCTGCGGCCGCTGCTGTTCTCGATCGCGTACCGGATCCTGGGCAGCGTGGGCGAGGCCGAGGATGCGGTGCAGGAGACATGGCTGCGCTTCGACGCCTCCTCCACCCGGCCCGTTTCGACGAAGGCGTTCCTGTCGGCGGCGGTGACGCGCGTCTCGATCGACGTGCTGCGCTCGGCGCGGGCGCGGCGGGAGCAGTACGTCGGGCCGTGGTTCCCCGAGCCGCTGCTGAGTGATCCGTACCAGGATCCGGCGCGGTCGGCCGAGCTCGCCGACTCTCTGTCGATGGCCGCCCTCCTGCTGCTGGAGCGGCTCAGCCCGCTCGAACGGTCGGTGTTCGTGCTGCGGGAGGTGTTCGGCTTCGGCTTCGGCGAGGTCGCCCAGGCGGTCGGGCGGTCGGAGGCGGCGTGCCGTCAGCTGCTGGTGCGGGCGCGGCGGCACATGGAGGCCGGGCGGCCGCGGTTCTCGGCGGACCGCGGGGCGCGGCAGGAGCTGGCGCAGCGGTTCTTCGACGCGCTGAAGGACGGCGACGTGGACGCGCTGCGCGAACTGCTCGCCGCCGACGTACAACTGGTCGGGGACGGCGGCGGCAGGGCCCCGCAGCTGGCACGGGCCGTCTTCGGCGCGGACAACGTGGCCCGGGTGCTGGGCACGGCCTTCCCCTGGCTGCTCCGGATCGACGTGACGTTCGAGCCGCGCGAGGTCAACGGCCAGCCCGGGGCGATCTTCCGCGACCGGGACGGCAGGGTCCTGCACACCCTGGTCCTCGACGTGCTCGACGGGCGGATCCAGGCCGTCCGCACGGTGCTCAACCCCGACAAGCTCGGCCACCTCGGCCCGGTCGCCGACGCCTGGGCCGTCCACCGGGAGGTGAAGCGGGCGCGCCGGCGGGGGAACTGACCCGGGGGCCGTCAGCGCCGGCGCGGACCGGTGAGGGCGGCCTCCAGGGCCTCACCCGTCATCTCGACGACGACGGCGGCGTCCCGCATGCCCGCCGGAAGGTGCGCGTACTCCTCCGCCCGGCACACGACACCGACCCCACCCGGGTCGAGGACGACCGCGCCGAGCCGGGAGACCAGTTCCGCGACGATCCCGAACACCTCGCCGGCATGCGGGCGCGAGACCATGATGTCGCGCTCGCCGACGAAGATCTCCGCCTCGCCGCCATCGGCGGCCCGCACGAAGAACTGCAGCCCGCCGTCCTCCCTCGCGGTGAGCCGCGGGTCGCCGACATCGTGCGGTTCCAGGACGGCCCGCACCAGCGCCAAATCCACGGGCACGGGCACGGCCGCCCCGTCGACGAAAGTGAAGATCAACGGGCTCCACCCCACGACAACTCCTCCCCGCCCAAAACCGTGTGCGCCGACCGGGACAGGAACCTACCCTCCGGTCATGGACCTTCGCGAAGAGCTCCCGGGCGACCACGAGTCCGTGCGGGACGTCCACCTGCGGGCGTTCGGCGACCACGGCCGAGTGGTGGCCGATCTGGCCGACACCCTGCGCGGGAGCATCACGCCCGCGGACGGTCTCTCACTGGTCGCCGAAGACGACGGCCGGGTCGTCGGGCACGTGATGTTCACCCGCGGCCTGCTCGACGCCCCGCGGCGACTGGTCGAGGTACAGGTGCTCAGCCCGCTGGCCGTCCTGCCCGGACACCAAGGGACCGGCGTCGGCACGCATCTGGTCCGGCACGGCCTGCGCACCCTCGCCGAGCGGGCGGTCCCCGTCGTCTTCGTCGAGGGCGATCCGGCCTACTACTCGCGCCTCGGTTTCCTGCCCGGCGGCGACCACGGCTTCCGCAGGCCGTCCCTGCGCATCCCGGACGCGGCCTTCCAGGCGATGACGCTCCCCGCGTACGAGCCCTGGATGACCGGCACCTTCGTCTACGCCGACCCCTTCTGGCGCCACGACGCGGTGGGCCTGCGTGATCCCCACGCATGAAACGTGTCCGGTCGGTCAAGCGGTTGCCGCTCGAGCCCGGTCGACCGCTCGTCCGGTGACGCAGTGAACGGCGTCCTGGCTGAGGACGACCGAGGCGATCGACTTCGTCGGTGCACGCGAGGGCTCGGCGCAATCCGGTGGCGTCCGGAGGGGAAGTCGGGAAGGCTCGCGCCCATGGTTTCAGTAGTGCAGAACATCGCGATCGACTGTGCGGATGCCTACGAGCTGGCCCGGTTCTGGAGCGCGGTGACCGGCCGCCCGCTGCATCCGGAGGACGGACCGGGTGACCGGGAGACCCAGGTGACGCTCGCGGACGGACCGGCGCTGTACTTCAACCAGGTGCCCGAGCCCAAGACCGTCAAGAACCGGCTCCATCTGTGTCTGCGCCCCGAGACCTCGCGCGACCAGGAGGTGGAACGGCTGCTGGGCCTCGGTGCCACCTTTGTCGCCGATCACCGCAATCCCGACGGCTCCGGCTGGGCGGTCCTCGCCGACCCCGAGGGCAACGAATTCTGCGTCCTCCGCAGCGAGTCCGACCGTGCCGCGATGAGTTCCTGACGCTCACGCCCCGCCCCGGGCGGGGCGCCCGTCAGCGAACGGGAAGGCGTGTCCCCCGTCCAGCCGGTGGATCTCGTCCAGCGGGTAGGGGGTCCGCCTGCTCCGGCGCTGGAACGAGAGGTTGAAGTCGGAGATCACCGCGGCCATCGGCGCGTGCCGGGCGATGATCGCCGCGGCCTCCTCGGGGATTCCTGCGGGGCGCCTGCCCCCGGCGTAGGCGCGCACCAGCGCGGCGCGGCCGTCCCGGTCCTCCCTCCGGTATCCGTACAACGCGGTGACCAGCCAGTTCACCAGATAGGTGGCGGTGTAACAGCGGTCGTAGGCCTGATGCCGGTCGAAGAAGACGGCCTCGTCCTGCGACAGCTCGAACCCGGAGGAGAGAGCGAGACCGTAGTCCGCGAAATAGAGACGCCGGCCGTCGGTGAGGATGTTCTCGAAGTGCGCGTCGAAGTGGAGGAGTCCGCGGCTGTTCATGAACGAGGTGCCGGCCGCCAGCTCCCGCTCCACCATGGCGCAGGCCCGGTCGGCGGACTCGTCCCCGGCTTCGACCTGGGTGCCCAGCCACTGGTGCAGGTTCTGCGGGATGTACTCCAGGAAGAGCGCGACGCTCGCCGAGGACTGCCGGATGGCCTCGATCCGGCGGCGCACCTGCGATCCGCCGCCCCAGTAGGCAACGGCCCTTTCCACGTCGGCCAGTTCGTCGGGCAGGGGAGTCGAGTCCGGCAGCACCCGCCAGTGGTACATCAGCGGGAAGCCGTCGTGTTCCGCGGTGAGCACCCAGTTCGTCGTCATGGTGTGCGCGGCCAGTTCTCGCCAGGCTCCGAAGCCCGGCCCGCCGATGGTGCCGACGCCGTAGTGACAGAAGTCGGGCAGCTCGAACACATTCGCCGTGGACCGGAGGTTCTCGGGTCGCCGCTCCACGTCGGTGAGGGGGACCCGCTTGACGAAGACCGGGCTTCCGGCGACCTCCAGCAGGGCCGACGTCCCGCCGATGCCGGATCCCAGGGGCACGGCCACCTCGACGAGTTCGCGCAGGGCGCGATCACCGTACGAGGCCAGGGACGACGAGACGGCGCTGTGGGCGGACAGCCGCGCATCGCGCGACATGTCAGGGCACTTCACTGTGGCCTCCACCTGGGGGACTACCCCGGTTCAGCTGTGGCCGCGCCGCCGGAAAATCACATGACGCGCGGCGCCCGGTCGTCGACAATCCTCGCGTGGCCACCATGAACGTCGACCGGACTCTACACGGCCCGTCCCCCCGGTCCTCCCTGACCGCGCTCGCCGGACGCACCTATGGCGCGATCCCGCCCACCGCGCTGGTGCTGCTCGGGATCGTGAGCGTCCAGGTGGGCTCGGCCCTGGCCAAGCACCTGTTCGGCGCGGTGGGCAGCTTCGGGACGGTCGCGTTGCGGCTGTTCTTCGCTGCGGCGGTGCTGATGCTGTTCTGGCGGCCGTCCCCCCGCATGAACCGTCGCGCGTGGACGGTGGTGCTCGGCTACGGCGTGACGCTCGGCCTGATGAACCTGTGCTTCTACCTGTCGCTGGCCCGGATCCCGCTGGGGATCGCGGTGACGGTCGAGTTCCTCGGGCCGCTGACGGTGGCGCTGGCCGGGTCGAGGCGATGGCTGGACGCCTTCTGGGCCCTGCTCGCGGCGGGCGGTGTGGTCCTGCTGATGGAGCAACGCGGCGAACTCCACGTGTCCGGTCTTCTGTTCGCCCTCGCCGCGGGAACGTGCTGGGGCCTGTACATCCTGGTCGGCGCGGCGCTGGGCCGCCACACCACGGAAGGCAGCGGCCTGGCCCTGGGAATGGCCGTCGCGGCACTGGTGACCGTGCCGTTCGGCGTGGCCGACGGCGGGACGGCGCTGGTCCAGCCGTGGGTCCTGCTCGCCGGGCTCGGCGTGGCGCTGCTGTCGTCGGTGATCCCGTACTCACTGGACCTGGAGGCACTGCGCAGGATCCCCCCGCGCGTCTTCGGCATCCTGATGAGCCTCGAACCGGCGATGGCGGCCCTGATCGGCCTCGTCGTGCTCCACGAGTCGCTGCACTGGTCGCAGTGGATCGCGGTGCTGTGCGTGGTGGCCGCGTCGGCGGGCGCCGCACGCGAGACCCGTCCGGACGCCTGACCGCCCCCGACGCCAGACCCCGGCATGGTGCCGGCACAGCATCACGGCTGTGTCGGACGGCCTTTGTAGGATCACGGCGTCAGGGCACAGGGTCTGAGGGGACACGGCGTTGGCAAGACCGCGGATACGTCTCGGCGACGACACTTCGTGGCTGGAACTGGTGCACACCGGCGGGGAGGACTCGCGGGTCACAGCGGACTGGTGCTCGTCGCTGACCGCCGATTTCGAGGCCTGTCTCACCTTCGGGGAGGTCGCGGACTTCGCCGCGCGCATGCTCTCCCGGCTGTCCGCCCCCGACGGCCACGCCTTCTCCGAGGACGTGACGGCCGGCCGCAACAACCCGCTGCGGCTGACGGGCGATCCCGTTGAGGACGGCTACGCCCTCTACGTGACCCTGACGCCCAACGGGGACGACAACGTGTGTCTGCTGCGGATGGACATGGATCCGGTCGACGCCGGCGAGCTGCGTGATCTGTTCGGCGCGTTGCGCGCGTCGTTGGCGCGCTGACCGCGTGGGTCGCGCGAACCGCTACGGACGGGCATCATCCCCCGGTGAGCATCGTGGTGGAGTTCTTCGCGGCGCCGGACGACACCGCGGCGGCCTCGGTCCTGCGGACCGGGACGGTGCGCGGGTTCGCCTCGTTCACCGTCGGGAACCTCGACCCCGAAGAGGCCCTGGTCGCGTGGGAATGCCTGCTCACCGGCGGCGGCTTCGAGGACCCCGTCGGCGCGGGCGAGCCCCGTGTCGTCGCCGAGGCGGATCACGGCGAGCACGTCGTCCTCGCGCTCTCGCCGCGGCTGGCGGCGGCGCTCACCGGGACCGAGCACTCACGGCTGTGCGAGGTCGCCGTGGCGTGGGCGGGACAGCGCGCGGCGGAGGGCGCGATCATCGACGCGGACGTCGCCCGGGCGATCGTGGGTGATCCGGCCGTCCTCGTCGCCGGCGCGGAACGCCGTGACGAGGGCGTCTACTGCCGGGCCGGGTCAGGGGACACCCGGCGCACGGGCGCCGTAGCGGTCAGCGCGCGGGAACGGGGAAGATCATGCAGCTGCTCGTGGCGTGGGCGAGCAGGCGGTCCGCGGCGTCGAACAGCTCGGCCTGGGCGAGGGCGGTGCGGCGGCCCTGGTTGAGGACGGTGCCGACGGCGCGGACCTTCCCGGTGTCGACGGTGATCGGGCGGAGGAACTTCAGGTTGAGGTCGAGCGAGGTGTAGCCCATGCCTTCCGGGAGGACGGACTGCACGGCGCAGCCCGCGGCGGAGTCGAGGAGGGTGGCGTAGACGCCGCCGTGGACGCTGCCGATGGGGTTGTAGTGCTCCTCCCCCGGTTCCATGACGAAGACCGCGCGGCCCGCCTCGACCTCCTCCAGGGTGAATCCGAGGGTCGATGCGATGGGCGGTGCGGGAAGGCGCCCGGCCAGCACGTCGCGGAGGAACTCCAGACCGCTCGTACGGCCGACCGCGGCCGCGGAGACCTTGGGGTCCCCCCATTCGAACGTGCGTGACCTCGTCATGGGGCGTTCCCTCCCTGACCGACTGACTTCGACATCCGAAGTTAGCCAGGGGGACATCTGGATGTCAATGCCGAAGCCAGCCTACGATGACCGCATGACCTGGCTGGACACCAGTACCGAGAACTGCACGGTACAGCGCACCCTCGACCTCGTCGGCGAGAAGTGGTCGCTGCTGGTGCTGCGCGACGCCATGAACGGCGTACGCCGCTTCGACGACTTCCGCCGGCACATGGGGCTGTCCGAGGCAGTGCTGGCGGACCGGCTGCGCAAGCTGGTCGCCGCGGGGATCCTGGACACCGTCCCGTACCGCGAGCCGGGCAGCCGTACCCGCAACGAGTACCGGCTCACGCCCAAGGGCTGGGACCTGTGGCCCGCGATGATCGCCCTCAAGCAGTGGGGCGACCGGTACACCGCCGACCCGGAGGGTCCGCCCCTGGAGGTCCGCCACCGCGACTGCGGCGAGCCCGTCGAGGCGGTCGTCGTCTGCGCCGGCGGCCACGACGCGCTCGCCCCCCGGCAGGCCTACACCCGGCCCGGCGCCTCCGCCCGCAGGCCGGGCTGACCCGCCGCGCGGCCCCGGCGGTGCGCGGCCTTGACCTCCTCCCAGCGCGCCGCCTGACCGGCGGTCAGCGTGCCGCGCAGCTCCGCGAGCTTGAGGAGGTTGGCCTCGGCTGCCGAAGTGAGGGTCTGGGCCTCGGCGCGGTAGTGGTCGTCGACGAGGGCGTCGAGTTCGGCGTCGTTCATCACCGGGGAGATGCGCTCGGCGAGCTGGTTCATGTTGCGGTAGGAGCCCTGCAGCCGGAAGGCCGGTTCGGTGCGCGCCTCGTCGGACTGCGCGGCGGATGCCACGTAGGCGCGGTTGACGGCCAGTACGGTGCGCTGCGCGCGCAACAGCAGGCGGAGGACGGCGACGACGCGGTCCCGTTCGGCCGGCGGGTAGGGGTGCGCGAGCCGCTCGGCGTGCGCGGTGCCGTCGCCCCGGGCCAGGCGCAGCAGGATCTCCAGGTCCGCGACGTCGCGACCGGCGAGCGGGGCCAGCACGGGGTTCGAGGTGAGGGCGTTCTCGGTGAAACTGAGGGCGAAGAGCTCCTCGCGCCCGGTGAGGACGTCGCCGAGGTTCCACACGTCGGCACGGTTGGCGAGCATGTCGGGGACGCGGAAGCGGGCCCCGGACTCGGTGTGGGGGTTGCCGGACATGACGACGGCGAAGCGCTTGCCCCTCAGGTCGTACGTGCCGAGGCGGCGTTGGCCGTCGCAGAGCGGGATGAACCGCTGCAGCAGTTCCGGTGACACGTGCTGAACGTCGTCGAGGTAGAGCAGCACGTTGTTCGCGGCCGCGAGGGCGAAGTGGATCTTGCGGATCTCCGGGTGGTCGTCGTCGAGTGAGGTGACCGAGGAGCCGAGCGCGGGGCCGCTGACGGTGACCAGCAGCATGCCCAGACGCTCGGCGACGTACTCCACGAGACTGGTCTTGCCGTAGCCGGGGGGTGAGATCAGCAGCAGTAGACCGGAGTTGTCGGTGCGACGGATCTCCCCCGCGGCACCGATCTGGCGGGCGAGGTTGTCGCCGACGAGCGGGAGGTAGACCTCGTTCAGCAGCCGGTTGCGGACGAAGGTCGTCAAGGGTGAGGGCCGGAGGTCGTCCAGGCGCAGCCGGGCGCGCTCCCGCGCGAGGAGATCGCCGCGCAGGCGACGGTAGGCCTGGAAGGCGGGCACGCGCTCGGCACGGAAGGCGGCGGTGCGGGCCAGGAACTCGTCCAGGCGGAGGCTGAGGGTGCCGTGCCGGACGAGAGGGTGGCGGCCACGCAGGCCGTCGACGCGGGCGGTGAGTTCTGCCGCGCTGTCGCGACGGGGCAGCCGGTCCCGGTCCAGCAGTTGGAGGGTGATGGCCTCGGCCAGGTCGCCGGGCCTCACGTCCTCGCCGCTGGAGGTGAGGAACGAACCCAGCCAGGCCTCGACGAGTTGACGGCGCGCGGGCAGCGAGGGGAGGTCGTCCGGGAGCGCGGCCAAGGCGGCGCCGGGCCCGCGGCCGTCAGTGCCGGTCCGGAACTTCTCCAGCAGGCCGCGCGCGGTGGCGGCGGTGACGAAGGAGACCCCGTCCCGGCCCTGCTCGTCCGTCCCGGTGTCCCCAGCGCGGGCGATTTCTTCGAAGAGGTACTCGCCCGCGAGCTCGGTGCCCCGCGGGTCGAGACCGGCGGCGTCGGTGAAAGCGGTGATCGACCCGGCCAGTTCGCGGCCCAGCGCGCCGACGGCCGGAGCGGGGCCGAACGTGGCGCGTGCTTGACCCAGCGAGGCCGCCCGGGCGGCCCAGGCGGTGCGGGCCGTGTCGTCGCAGCCGTACACCCAGAACATCTGGGCGGCGGCACGGGCCGCGGCCGGGTAGCGGAGCAGCCCGGCCTCCGCCCGGAGCCGCAGCAGCGCCTCGAGGACGGCGGTGGCGTCGTGGTCGTGGACGCCGCGCTCGTAACCTTCGTCGAAGCGGGACTCGGCGGCCTCGCGCACAACGTCGAGGAGCCGGCCCGAGGCCGCCGCCTCGTCCAGGACGTCCGGCGGATCGGTCTCCGCCAGGAGGGTCGCGGCGAGGTACTCGGCGCGGTAGACCTCGGCGGTCTCGGAGACCAGGTGCTGGTCCCAGTAGGGGCGTGTGGCGGCGAACCCGGGGTCCAGGACGGGGGCCCGGTAGTCGGTGCCGGTGAGGGCGTAGGCCAGGGCGCCCTCGTGCGGCACGAGCGTCAGCGACGTACGCCCGTCGGCGACCGCGAAGCGGTGGCGCCCGAGGCGGACGGTGGTGCCGCCGTCGCCCGCGTCGAGCAGGTCGGCGCGGTCGCGCAGCATCCGGCCCGCCTGCCGGCGGGCCCCCTGGAGGCGCCCTTCCCATTCCCCGGCCCGTACGGGGTCGCCGAGCGCGCGCAGTTCGTCGCAGATACGGCGCAGCCTGCCGATCATGGGGTCGGAGGCGAAGTAGGTGTTCACCTCGTCCAGGGAGGCCGGCGCGGCCAGGCGCCGGTGGACGCCGTCGAGGATGCGGGCGGCGGAGGCGGCCAGGTGCTCGCCGCGGCGGGCGCGTTCGTCGAGGAGGGACTGCCGGCGTGCCGAGAACGCCTCCTGGAGCTCCGCGCGCCGCTCGTCCAGGGTCTCGGAGAAGTCCGCGGACTCGCCGAAGCGGGCCTGGAGGGTCTCGATCCTCAGCAGCAACCGGGCCAGTTGCTCCTCGCACTCCTCCGGGGAGCCGGCGGCGGACAGCCCCGCGGTGACGGCCTGCGCGAGCAGGGCCGACTCGGCGGCGAACTCGGCGCGTCCCTCGCGTCCGAGGAGTTCCTCGCGCCGGTTGTCGAGAGCGGCCCTGACCCGGTTGGCGTCGGCGAGGACCGCGCCGATCCGCTCCAGGACAAAGGTGCGCAGCAGCGGGTCGGCGATGTCCAGGTCGGCCACCACGTCCCCGACCGTCCGCAGGTCCTCGGTCTGCCGGGCGAGCCGTTCGGCGAGCGGCGCCGCGTCCGCGGTGGTGGCGACGGCGGCCACCTCGTCCGCCAGCGCCGTGACGTCCTGGTGGTGGCGGACGAAGGCGTCCTCGCGGCCCAGGAAGGCCACCGCCCGGCGGGCCGCCTCGGCGAGGTCGTCCGCGAGTCCGGCGCCCAGCCGGTCGATGCGTGCGCTGTCGGCGTGGCGCATCTCGCGCACCGACTCCAGCCGGCCCTGCGCGCGGCGCAGTCCGGTGAGGTGCAGCACCCAGTCGCCGGCGTTCTCCGGTTCCCGGTCGCGGCCGCGCCGTACGAGGGCGGCGATCTCCGCGGCGGTCTCGTCGAGGACCCCGGCCGCCCGCGCGGTCAGTGCCGTGACCGCCTCGAACTCCTCCAGCGCCTGCAGCGCGGTGGCGCGCACCGCCTCCAGCGGCTCGTGCAGGGTGCCGAGGCCGGTCCCGGTGAGCCAGGGGTGCCGGTCGGCGATCCGCTCGCAGGCGGCGGCGATCGCCTCGTACACGGCGGCGGCCGGGTTCGCCCCCTCGGCCGTCCGGACGACGGCGAGGCAGTCGGCGATGCCCGCGACCAGGTCGGCGTTGCCCACGCGGCCGAGCGGGCCGGCGTCCGCCGGCCCGGCCGCGTGGCTGTCGGAGGTGAACGGGGTCTGCCAGACCTGCAGCGGATGCCTGCGGGACGGCTCGCCCGGCTCGTCGCGCAGCAGCACCAGGGTGCCGTCGTCGAGCAGGGTCCAGCCGCGGCAGGACAGGGGGTGGGTGACCTCGCCGTGGATCGCGTTGTAGGGCAGCAGCAGGGTGCGTCCCTCGGCGCGGGAGTGGAAGACGTAGAGCACGTCCTCGCCGTTGGGCGCGCGGACGACGCGTTCGGATTCCAGGCCGCCGGTGGGGACGTCGAAGGTCCTTACGGCACCGGTGGCCAGGCAGTAGCCGCCGGGGAAGACGATGCCCTGTTCGCCGGGCAGGGTGAGGCAGGCCTGGCCGACGGCGTCGAGCCGGGTGGCCTCGCGGGTGCGGGTGTTGACGACCAGATGCCGCGCCCGGGTCTCGTTGTACGGCCGCACCCGCAGCAGGATCAGCGCCCCGGCGCGGGCGTGGGCGATCGCCGCGTCGGCGAGGGACTGCAGCGGCTCGTCCACCGGCTCGCGGTGGATGCCGTCCGGGGTGCCGGTGTCGTTCTCGGCCTTGACGGTCAGGCTGCCGCCGACGGTGGACACGAAGACCTCGCCCTCGACGGACACGTGCGGGTGGCGGCCCAGGACGTGGTCGTCGCGGGTGGCCTCCCGCCAGGTCATGTCGTACGCGGGCGGCGTGACGAGGTCGCGTTCGCCGCGGGCGTCGAGGTAGCGGACGGTACCGTCGGCGCCGAGTCGCCAGCGCAGCGCCCGGACGTCGGTGAGGGCGGGGCCGGTACGGAAGACCGCCAGCAGGGTGCCGTCCACGACGCGCAGCCGGTCGAGTCGGGCATCGCGGTAGTAGCGGTGCAGTTCGGTGAAGTCCTGCCGGAAGACGGGGTCGTCCAGCAGTCCGGGGACGGCGTCGGCGGCGGCCGGCGCGAAGCCGGGGACCTCGTGGAGCGAGAAGACGTCCTCGGGCGTGCCGGCGCCGTCCGGCACCCGCAGTCCGAGCAGCAGCCGGCCGCCGACGGCGACGACGTCGGCCGGCGCGCCCCGCCGGGCGGTACGCGCGTGGCCGCCGTGCACCGGCCGCAGCTCGCCGCCGCCGAACGCCTCGACGCGACGGGCGTTCAGCTCCCGTGCCCGTGCGCCGAGTTCCCGTGCGGCCGCGGTCAGGCGGCCGCGCAGCACCTCGTGGGTACCGGCCTCCAGTGCCGCCTCCGGCTGCCGCTCGGGGTGGTGCTGCCGCTGCTCGTCTGACATCGTGTGCGCGCTCCTTGGCTCTGTCCGGCCGGCCGTCAGACGTGCGCCGTGCCGTTGAGGCCGGCGACCGGGGTCTGGTCGAGGCCGAGTTCCCGTGCCGTGTCGAGCAGTCGCCGGAGCTGGCCGGTCCGGTCACCTCCCGCGCTGATCAGACGCATGAGCAGGGCGGAGAGCGTCAGATCGCGGACACCTGCGGCGTCCACCGAACCCAGCACGCGCGCCAGGTCGTCGGCGACGTTCGACTCGCCGTCCAGCCACGGACGGGCCAGCGCCTGGACGGTGTCGGAGTGTCCGACGAACGCGTCCACGCTCCTGCCGTACGAGACGGACTTCACCAGCCGGTCGAAGAACACGCTGTCCCCGCCGACGATGTCGATCTTGGCGTTCTCCAGACCCGCGCCGACCAGCGCCGCCTGCGCCTCGGCGATCTGCCGCTGGACGTCCAGGCCCGCCAGGCGGATGTCCTTCTCCGCCGCCAGCCGCAGCCGGTACTCCTCGTGCCCGCGCGACGCCTCGTCCAGGGCGGCCATGGCGGCCGCCTTCTCGGTGAGGCCGGCGGCCTCGGCCTTCAGCCTCTCGCCGATCTCGGTCGCGGCGGCGTGGGCCTTCTCGACGGCGACGGCGGCCTCGGCCCGTCCGGTCTTCTCGATCGCCTCGGCGTCCTTCTCGCGCACCTGCACCGCTGCCAGGCCCTCCGCGGCGGCCTCCGCCTGCACGCCCTCGGCGAGCCGGACCTTGGCCTGGGCGTCGAGTTCGGCCGCCTGCCTGCGGGCCTCGGCCAGCGTCAGCGTCTCGCGGGCCTTGTGGTGGGCCGCCGCCTCGGCCGCCTCCGCCGCCTTGATGTCCTTGACCAGCTTCTCCTGGGCCTCGGCCTCGGCGTGGATGACGACGGACTGGCGGGCGCGCTCGGCCTCCTCGACCGTGCGCAGCCGCTTGATGCTCTCCTCCTGCTCGGCGACGGTGCGGTCGACGGCCACGCGCTCGCGGATGACCTCGGCGATCTCCCGCTTCTCCCCCTCGACCTCCTTGTCCTTGGCGATGCGGGTCAGCTCGGTCTCGCGTTCGCGCGCGATGACCTCCAGCAGCCGGTCCTTCTCGATCCGCTCGTTCTCCACGGCGATGACCCGCTCGCGGTTCTTCTGGGCGACGGCGACCTCGCGGGCCTGGTTCTCGCGCTGGATGCCCAGTTGCTCCTCGGTGCGCAGGAAGGCGGCCTGGGCGTTGAGCCGCTGCTCCTCCTGGACCTGGGCGGTGGTGGCCTCCTCCTTGGCGCGCAGGGTCTCGACCTCGCGCCGCTGCCGGATCTCGGCCTCGGCCTGGCGGCGTTCCAGCTCCAGGATGGTCTCGCGGGCGTCGACGTTCTGCCGCGTGATCTCCTTCTCCTCCGTGCGCTGGTACTCGTTGGTCCGCACGTGCTCGATCGCCGTCAGCTCGGTGATCTTCCGAATGCCCTGGGCGTCCAGGATGTTGGCGGCGTCCAGCTGGGTCATCGGGGTCTGCTCGAGGAAGTCGATGGCCGCGTCGTCGAGGTGGTAGCCGTTGAGGTCGGTGCCGATGACCGAGATGATCCGGTCCCGGAACTCCTCGCGCTTGGTGTAGAGGTCGACGAAGTCCAGTTGCTTGCCGACCGTCTTCAGCGCCTCGGAGAACTTGGCGGCGAAGAACTGCTGGATCGTCTCCTGGCTGCTGGCCCGTTCCGTGCCGATGGACTGGGCCACCTTGATGACGTCCTCGACGGTCTTGTTGACCCGTACGAAGAAGTTGATGTGGATGTCGGCGCGGATGTTGTCCCGGCAGATCAGGCCCTCGCGGCCGGTGCGGCGGATCTCGACGGTCTTCACCGAGATGTCCATGACCTCGGCCTTGTGCAGCACGGGCAGCACCACGGCACCGGTGAAGGTGACGTCGACCTTCTTGGCCTTGGAGATGATCAGGGCCTTGCCCTGCTCGACCTTGCGGAAGAGCCGGCTGACGATCAGGAGCATGCCCAGGGCGATGAGCAGGACGACGGCGACGAGCACGCCGATCCCGATGGTGATGGCGTCCATCAGCGATCCTCGGGTGGGAAGAGGTGGAAGAGCGGAAGACGGGGTGGGACGGCGGGCTCAGCCGGCCGGAGGGCGATCCGGATCGAGCGCGGCGTCGTACGGCGCGACCAGGAAGCACTCCCGGGCGGCGTCGTAGTCGAAGATCAGGGCGGTGCTGCCGCCCACCAGGCCCTCGTCCGGCCCGGCCGTGCGCACCTGGAGGACGGCGGTCGATCCGTCGTCGGCGGTGACCTCGGCCTGCCCGAACCCGGCGCTGACGCGGCCGGTGCGGACGACACAGACCTTGCCGACGAAGTCGGTGCGCGAGGGCGCGCGTTCTCGGGGCACCAGCCGGCGCAGCGGCAGGAGCAGCACGCGCGTGCCGGTCCAGGAGCACACCAGCGCCGCGGCCAGGACGGCGGTGCCGGTCAGCGGCCCGCCGCCGGTCAGGACCCGGCCTGCCAGCGAGGCGAACCACGCGATGCTGATCAGCAACGACAGCGTGACGGTGACCGGGACCCCGCCCAGTCCGAGACCGGCGAGGAAGCCGTCGAAGCCCCCCGTGTGCTCGTGTCCGTCGTGGTGGACGTCGACGCCCTCTCCCCCGTGTCCCCCCTGCCCCCCGCCGAGGGCGTCGACGTCAAAGCCACCGAGCAGGACACTCCCCCAGTACCCGATGACCACCACGAGCGCGAAGCTGAACAGGGCGGTGGGGTAACCGAGCGCGGCTTCGGCGAAATCGCGCATCCCCCTGCCCACCCCCGCTTCGTGCAGTGGCTCCGTTGTCGGTGCCATGACGATGGTGGCAGGGCGGGTGGCCGGTGCACATTGCCGGTTCCCGGCAATTTTGACGCCTTGTTGACGGCCTGTTGACGGCGGGCCCGCGGGCTAGAGAGGCTGTTCGGGCCAGCCGAGCAGCCGGGCGCCCATCGCCGCGGTCTCCAGGGTGTAGCGGTTCAGCGGGTCGGCCGGGTCGTAGCCGGTCAGCACCTTGATCCGCTCCAGGCGGTAGGTGAACGTCCGGACCCCGAGGCCGAGTCGACGCGCTGCCTCCGCGTTGACGTGCCCGGCCTCGGCGTGCGCGGTGATGGTCTCCAGCAGCGGACCGGCCCCGCCCCGCGCCTGCTCCAAAGGCCCCAGCACGGTACGGACGAGGTCGGCCATGGCGGCCCGGTCCCGCATCAGCACGGGGAAGACCAGCAGTTCCTCGGCACGCAGCACGGGAGGATGCAGACGCAGCCGGTCGGCGACGTCCAGGGCCCCGAGGGCCTCCTCGTAGCTGCGGACGATGCCGCTCGTGCCGGAGTGGGTACGGCCGACCGCCACCCGCCGGGCCGCCCCGTACCCGGGGCCGGGGCGCAGCGCCGTGTCGGCGAACGCCTCGAAGACCGCACGCTCGTTGCCGGGGGCGATGCACACGAGCCGGCCGTCCTTGCCGACGACCAGGACGTCCCGGTCGCCGAAGCGGCCCGACAGTTCCCGCTCGATGCGCCGCACCACGGGCTGGCTGTCCTCGTACGCGTCCAGGCCGCGCGCCACGGCCACCGCGTGCCCGCCGCCCAGGCGCAGCCCGAACCGTTCGGCGCGCTCGGCGAGCCGCCCCGGGTCGCTGCGCCCGTACAGCAGGTCGTCGGCGAACTCCCTGCGGGCGGCCTCCTCCTGGCGGGCCAGGAGCCGCTGGGCACGTTCGTGGCCCTCACCGAGCGCGACCATCGCGGCGTCGAGGGCGGTCAGCACCGCCTCGCCGGCCCGCTGCACCTCAATGGCGGTGCCGGCGCCCGCCACGCCCCGCAGCGTGCCCCACGCCTCGCGGGTCGCCGTCAGGTAGGCGCCGACGACGTCGCGCAGCCCGTATCCCCCGCCGCCCGCGCGTTCGCCGGACCGGCGGAGCGCGTCCAGTTCGTCCCGTCGCGGCCGCCGGCCCGTCCCCGAGACCTCGCCCAGCATGCGCGCGTACGCCTCGAGCTCCTCCTCCGGCACGCTCCCCATGGCCCCGTCTCCCCTCCAGGCACACCTCATTGCCGTCCCCCGGCAACCTGGACCGTATCAACCCTGCCGGGACCGGTGATCACCGCCCCTATGGCGGACGATGTACCGGAGCCGGGCCAACCTCCCTTCTCCGCTGTCGGCTTGACGTACGGCCGTTCGAGGGACGATGATCTCCGCACGCTCCCCAGGTCTCCCCCCGTGGCCTGGGGAGTGCCGCGTTCAGACGCCCGCGTCCACGTCCGCGGCGAGGAGGTCGCCGGAGGCGGTGCGCCGGTAGACCACGCGGCGGTCGACACGGGTACCGGTGACCAGTCCGGCGTCGCGCAGTACGGCCAGGTGGCCGCCGACGGTTCCGAGGGACAGTCCGAGCTGGGCGGAGAGCTCGCTGGTGGTCGCGGGGCGCTCCAGTTCGTGGAGGATCGCCGCGCGGCCGGTGCCGATCAGCCGGGCCAGGGCTCGCCGGGGTTCCATGCGCGGCGCGGTCGCGGCGCTGCCCCGGGCCGGGTAGACCAGCGCGTACGACGCCGGCGGTGCCTCGCACAACCAAGTGCCCCTGGACACGGCGGCGACCGGTACGAACAGCATGCCCTCCTCGCCGACGACCCTGTCCGGGGAACCCCAGTGGCTGAAGCGGATCGCGTCCGCGCCGACCCAGGCGCTGTGCCGGCTCATCTGCTCCAGGGCGCGGGGCCAGCCATAGGCGGCGAGCAGCCCGGCCCGGTAGGTGACGTCCCGCTCCAGCAGGGCCCGGCGGCGGGGCCAGTCCGGGGCGACGTGGGCGGTCCAGGCGCGCCGGAAGACCTCGGCGGTCCTGGCGGCAAGGTCGCGTCCGGTGAGCCAGCGAAGGTCGTGCTCCTTCCAGCTGTGCGCCACCGACTTCTCCAGTTCGGCGCGCACCTGCGCGTCGGGCACGCGGGCCACCGCTGCCAGTTCGCTGTCGATCGTGGTCTGCATACCACCGGCCGGCGGCAGGACGATGTGCGCCGGCATCCACTTCGTGGAGGCCAGCAGCCGCAGCAGGCCCTTGGCGAAGGGGTCGGCGTCGACCGCGGCGCTGAACGCCCCTCGGTGGCGGTCGTACCAGGAGGCCAGCCACGGGTCGCAGTACCCGGCGCCCAGCACCCACAGTGACGCGAGGGTCTCGGCCAGCGGCGACAGGGCGAACCGGGACCGCGACAGGGCCAGGGAACTCAGCCTCAACAAGGTCATCTTTCGCCTCCCGCCGAAACGATAGTGCCCCGCGCGGCGCCTCCAGCAGACTCCGCCCGTGCTCCCACCCCCTCCACCACGCCGTGACTTCCGCTGGTTCCTCACCGCCCAGACCGTGTCGCTGCTCGGCAGCGCGATGGCGCCCGTCGCGCTGGCGTTCGCGGTCCTCGACTCCTCGGACGCCCTCGGCGACCTCGGCGTGGTCCTCACCGCGTACATGGTGCCGCTGCTGGTGTTCCTGCTCGTCGGGGGCGCCACGGCCGACCGGCTGCCGCGCCGGACGGTGCTGGTGGCGGCGAACCTCGGTTCGGCCGTCACCCAGGGCTCCGTCGCCGCGCTGCTGCTCACCGGGCGGTACGCCCTGTGGCCGGTCGCGGCGCTGGGATTCCTCAACGGCGTGCTCGCCGCCTTCACCACGCCGGCGCTGCGCGGCATCGTGCCCGAACTCGTTGCCGGGGACCGGATCCGGCAGGCGAACGCGTTGCTGGGCTCGGTGCGCAATGGCGCGAAGATCCTCGGGCCGAGTCTTTCCGGCGTCCTGGCGGCGTCCGTCGGCGGCGGTCCGGCCATCGCCTTCGACGCGCTGACCTACCTCCTCGCCGCCGGCTGCCTCACGCGCCTGTCGTCCCTCACCACCCCTGCCGCGGCAGGTCGCCGCCCGGGGCTGTTCGCCGACATCCGTGAGGGCTGGGCCGCGTACCGCCGGATCCGCTGGGTCTGGACGGTGTCGCTGTGCTTCTGCGTGGTCAATCTGGTGCAGGTCGGCAGCTGGCAGATCCTGGGCCCCGTGCTCACCCGGCAGATCGCCGACGAGGCCGCCTGGGGCTTCGTGCTCAGCGCGCGCGGCGTCGGACTGCTGGTGATGAGCGCGTTGATGTACCGGCTGGCGGCCCGTCATCTGCTGCGGCTGAGTGTGCTGGCGGGCGTGCTCGGCGCACTGCCCCTGCTCACGCTCGGCACGCACCTGGGCGCCCCGTGGCTGATCGCCGCCGCCTTCACCGCCGGGCTGGGCTCGTCGGTCGCGGCTGTCGGCTGGGACACCTCCCTCCAGGAACACGTGCCGCCCGACGCCCTGTCCCGTGTGTCGTCCTTCGACGACCTGCTGTCCTACATCGCCATCCCGGTCGGCCAGCTCAGTGTGGGGCCGCTCGCCGACCACGTCGGCGGGTACCGGGTGGCCGCGGCCGCCGGGGTCGTCCACGCCGTCGCGGCCCTGGCCCCGATGGCCTCGGCGGCCGTACGCCGCCTGCCCCACGGCCGTCCCGCCGCCGCGCACGCCGAGGGGGCGTCCGCCGCGCCGCCCGAGCCGATCGGCCGTTGAGCACGGCGGCCGGCGGAGCGAGCAGGCGAGGCTCAGCCCGCGGGCAGCAGCACGCCCGGGTTGAGGATGCCCGCGGGGTCCAGGGCGGACTTCGCGGCGGTGAGGGCGGCGGCGAAGGGGCCGGGGCGCTGGGTGTCGTACCAGGGACGGTGGTCGCGGCCGACGGCGTGGTGGTGGGTGATCGTGCCGCCATGGTCGGCGATGGCCTGGGAGACGGCGGCCTTGATGTCGTCCCACTGGTCCACCGTGCTGCCCCAGCGGCCCGCGGCGTAGATCCCGAAGTAGGGGGCGGGCCCGTCGGGGTGGACGTGGCTGAACCGGCAGGTGACGACTCCTGTGCCGCAGACGGTGCGGATCGCCTCGTTCGCGGCCTGGGTGACCGCCGCGTGGAGCTCCTCGAAGCGGTCCCAGGTACAGGCGGTCTCGAAGGTCTCCACGACCAGGGACTGCTGGGCCAGGGCGTCGCGCTGATAGGGCATGCGCAGGAAGGACGAACGCCAGGAACGGTCCGCCCCGGCTCCCCTATCCCCGGACGCGCCGTCCGCGCCCGTGTCCGTGTGACGGGCCGGCTCGGGGACGTGGCCGCCGTGGTCGCGGCACAGCTCCAGGGCTCGGTCCATCCAGGGTTCCAACGGGTGGTCGGCTGACTCGAAGGCCAGGATCAGGACGCTGTCGCCGGTGGTGACGCCCGCGTTGACGAGCGCCTCGGCGGGGTCCAGCAGACGGCAGTTCGACGGGTGGAGCCCGGACTGGGCCAGGGCACGGGTGGCGGTGACGGCCGCCGTGAACCCGGCGAAGTGGACGGAGGCGTTCGCCCGCCACCGGGGGCGTCGCTGCAGGCGCATCCAGGCCTCCGTGATGACCCCGAGGGTGCCCTCGGAGCCGAGGAACATCCGGTCGGGCGACGGCCCCGCGCCCGAGGCGGGCAGCCGCCGCGACTCGCCGGTGCCCGACGGCGTCACGACGCGCAGGGCCTGCGTCAGATCGTCGATGTGGGTCCAGAGGGTGGCGTAGTGGCCGCCCGCACGAGTGGCCAGCCAGCCGCCGAGGGTGGAGTACTCGAAGGACTGCAGGAAGTGACGCAGCGTCAGTCCTGAGGGCCGCAGTTGCTCCTCCAGGTGCGGGCCGAGCACGCCGGCCTGGATCCGGGCCGACCGGCTCACCGGATCGATCTCCAGGACGCGGTCGAGGTGCCCCATGTCGAGGGTCACCGCGCGGCGGCCGTCGGCGAGGCGGGGTTCCACGCCGCCGACGACGGAACTGCCTCCGCCGAAGGGGATGACGGCGATCCGCTCGCGGGTGCACCAGTCGAGGAGGTCGACGACGTCCCGCTCGGTGCGGGGGCGGGCGACGAGGTCGGGGGCGTGGCGCAGGTCGCCGCGCAGGTTGCGGACGACGTCCCGGAAGGCCTTGCCGTGGGTGTGCGCGGCCCGGTCGTACGGGGTGCCGGAGCACAGGTGGGCCAGCGGCGGCGGCGCCGTGACCCGTACGGGCGGCAGGGCGAGGGAAGCGACGTCCGGGGGAAGGTGGACGGTGAGGTCGGCACCCGGGAGCAGTCCGGCCACCCGGTCGGTGAGCGCGGTGCGTTCGGCGCCCCGCACCGCGTGCTCGACGATGCCCCATCCCCACCACGACCGTGTGCCCGCGCGCGTCATGCGTGTCCGCCCTTCACCGGCTCGATATGACCAGAAGGTAAATTACCACTCAGTCACATCGGCCGGGAGGGTGAACTGACCTCGAGGTCAGTTCACTGCCTACAATCACGGACGTGGCGAGCGCGAGAACCCGTACCGCGGGCACCAAGGGCGTGCCCCGCGCCGAGCGCGAGGAGCAGCTGCTCACCGCGGCCGTCGAGGAGTTCGGCCGCCGCGGCTACGGCGGTGCGTCGATGGCCGCCATCGCCGAGCGGGTCGGCGTCACCAAGCCGCTGCTGTACCAGTACTTCGGATCCAAGGACGCGCTGTACGCCGCCGCCTTGGAGCGCGTCGCCGGCTCGCTGACGCGCGCGCTCACCGACGCGCTGGTCCCGGGGGTCACCTCGCCGGGCACGCCGTTGTCCGTACTGCGCGCGGTCTTCACCACGCTGGAGGGCCGGCGCCACGCCTGGTTCGTGCTGTACGACCGGACGTTGCCCGCCACGGGTCCGCCGCGCGAGGCGGCCGAACGCCACCGTGCCGTCATCGACGGGCTGGCGGCCGCGGGCAGCGCGGAGTTCCTCGCCGCCCGCGGGATCGAGGACCCGCTGGACCGCGACGCGCTCGAGCAGCTGTGGACCGGCACGGTCAGCACCCTGGTCACCTGGTGGATCCACCATCCCGGCGAGTCCGCGCAGGACATGGCGGAGCGCTGCCGGCGGCTGATCACCGCGATCGTCAGCTGAGCCCGCACGTGCCGCCGCTCGCGGCACACCCGGGCCGCTCAGAGGGTGACGAGGCGTATCGCGGCGAGGAGGGTCAGGGCGACCGTGACGCGCTCGAAGACCTTCGGGCTGATGCGGCTGATCGTCGCGCGGCCGGCGGCGGCCCCCGCCAGCACGGCCGGGGCGGCCGTCGCGCCGAAGGCCAGCGTGCCGGGTGTGATCAGCCCCAGGCCGACGCTGAAGGGCACCTTGAAGGCGTTGAGCAGCAGGAAGAACCAGGCGCTGGTGCCGAGGAAGCCCAGCATCGGCAGCCCCACGGCCAGGAAGTACAGCGACATGATCGGGCCCGCCGCATTGGCCGTCATCGTGGCGAAGCCCGCCAGGATCCCGGCGCCGGCGGCGACGGCCCTGTGCTTCGCCACCGGGTCGTCCGGGCCCCGGCGCCGGCTCCACCAGTGGACGGCGAGCATCGACAGCAGCAGCGCGCCGATGAGTTCGCGCATGCGCGTGTCGTCGACCCGGTCGACGACCACCGCGCCCAGCAGCACCCCGGCCACGACCCACGGGAAGAGCCGCACCAGCCGGCCCCAGTCGGCGTGCCGGCGGTAGACGGCCACGGCCACGACGTCGCCGACGAGGAGCAGGGGCAGCAGCACGCCGGTGGACAGCTTGGCCGGCAGCACCAGCGCGAACAGTGCTACCCCCACCGTCCCGGCCCCGGTCACGCCGGTCTTGGAGTAGCCGACGAGGAAGAGGGCGAGCAGCGCGACGGCCCACTGCGCCGGGTCGAGCGAGGGCATCAGGGCCGCCGGGGGACGGAGAGTGCGAAGGTCACGGCACGTTCTTACCGGGCCCCCGGACCGGCGCCGCGACCGGGGTGGGCCCGGTGGCGCGACCGCGGACAACTCCGCCCTCGTCGCCCCCGGTTTGTCATCGAGGGTTCCCCCGGGGTCCGTCGCCTGGTGGGTTGCCCGTCCCGGTGCGGGTCTGGGATGGCGGATCAAGGCCCGGGCCGCGCCACTGCACCGCCCGGTGGAACCGAACGTCAGGAGTGGGTATGTCCGTCACAGCCGCCGAACCGCGCGACGGGGCGCGCCGGGTGGGGCAGGCCGCACGGAGGGGGGCGGTGTTCGCCGCCGCCCTCACGCTGGTCGCCGTCGTCCCGCCGGCCGTCGCGGGGGCGCAGTCGCCCACCGCCTCCGGCACGCGGGGGATCGCGTGGACGACGCGGCAGGTGGCACCCGGCCTGGAGGTCCGCAGCGGCGTGCGGCGTGACCCCTCGGCCGGCGGGGTGTGGACGGTGACCGTGCAGGCCCCCGCCGTCAACCGGCTGACGGGCGCCGCGACGTGGGCTCCGCTGGGGGACCGCGCCTGGGCCGACGCGACCGCCGGGCGGCTGCGGGAGGCCGGGTTCGAGCCGCGGCTGGAGGCGGTGGAGTGGGACACCTACGCCGACACGCCGCGCGGCGTGATGGGCTGGCAGGTCAGGGTCGGCCGGTACACCACGCAGGCCGAGGCGGGCCCGGCGAACGCCGCGGTCGTGGCCGCCGGTTTCCGTACGGCGACGGAGTGGACCGGTTACGACGGACGGCAGGCCGCCGACGGCGAGCGCGTCCACGTGGCCGTGGTGGACCCGGCGCGGCTGCGCGGGTCGGTCGAGGTCAGCGACGGCGGCAACGTCGCCGACCGGGAGAAGACCTCGGCGGTCGCCGGCCGGCTGGGGTCGCTGCTCGGCGTGAACGGCGGCTTCTTCATCACCTCGGACGCCGACGGCGTCCAGGGCACCGTCGCGGGTCTGTCCGCGGTGGACGGCAAGCTGGAGTCGATGGCGGCCGGTTCGCGTGCGGCACTCATCCTCGGCGACGGCGGGCGGCGGCCGCGGATCGCGGACCTGTCCACCACGGTCACCGTGCGGGCCGGTTCCGCCCGGTACGCCGTGCAGGGCATCAACCGCCTGCCGGGCAAGGTGCGCAACTGCGGCCGTCCCGGCGGCGTCCCGACCGAACGGCCGCGCCACGACACGACCTGCACCCTGGCGGACGACCTGGTGGAGTTCACCCCCGCCTTCCGGGCGGCGCTACCCACCGGCGGCGGTGTGCAGGTGGTGCTCGACGCGCACGGGACCGTGCTCTCCACCGGCGCCCGCGGCGGCTCCGTGCCCGAGCGCGGCACGGTGCTGCAGGGCACCGGCGCCGCGGCGACGTGGCTCACGGAGCACGCCCGGACCGGCGGGCGACTGGTCGTACGGCAGGTCGTCCGGGACGCCGCGGGGCGTCAGGTCCGTCTCGGCCCCGGCGACAGCATCGTGAGCGCGGCGCCCACCTTGGTGGAGGACGGCCGCGTGCACATCGACGCCGCCGGCGAGGGCACCTTGGACCCGCTGGACCTGTCGTTCGGTTTCGCGTGGTCCAACGTGCGCCAGCCGCGGACGATGGCCGGCATCGACCGGCGGGGCCGGCTGCTGCTGGTCACGGTGGACGGGCGGCGGCCCGGGGTGAGCGAGGGCTTCACCCTCGGCGAGGCGGCCCGGTTCATGCGGTCGCTGGGCGCGGTACAGGCCCTCAACCTCGACGGCGGCGGCTCGTCGGTGATGGTGGTCGACGGCGTACTGGCCAACGTTCCCTCCGACGCGACCGGTGAGCGCGCCGTCGGCGACACGATCCAGGTCCTGCCGGGTCACCGCGGCGAGAACTGACGCGGGCCGGCGCCGTCCACCCGGCTCGCCCGCACTCCGACCACCCCGGGCCGGGCCCCGGGGTGGTCGCGGGTCCGTCCGGCCGGACGGGCACCTCGCACCCCCCTTCTGCCCCGGTATGATGCGCTTCGTGATCATGTCCGGATGGCTGCGGCACCGAAGTGCCCGCCTGGACGGCCGCCGGAAGGCCGGCTGGCTCGCCCCGGTGATCCTGACCGTGCTCATCGCCTCGCTGGCGTTCTCCACCCCGCGCGAGATCGCGATCAGCCGCCTGCTGCCCGTCGCGCCCGCCCTGGCCGCCGCGATGTGGCCGGTGCTGGCGACCGTACTGCTGGGCGCGTTCTGCCTGCTGGTCATGGTGGGCCTGAGCTTCGCCTACACCGACCTGGGCACCCCGTACACCGGGGCCGCCATCGTCGCGGTCACCCTGGCGGCGGCGTACGCCAGCCACGTACGGATCCAGCGCGAGGAGGCGCTCTTCCACGCCCGGATGGTCGCCGACGCGGCGCAGGCCGTACTGCTGCGGCCGCTGCCGCGGCACGTCCAGGGCATGGAGATCGAGTCGCTGTACCTGGCCGCACAGGTGCAGGCACGCATCGGCGGCGACTTCTACGAGGTGGCCGACACGCCCTACGGGGTGCGGCTGCTCATCGGCGACGTACGCGGCAAGGGGCTGTCCGCCGTGGGCGCGGCCTCGGCGCTGATCAGCTGCTTCCGGGAGGCGGCGCACGACGAGCCGGACCTGCGGGGGATCATCCACCGCCTGGAGACCAGCATCAAGCGCCACAGCTCCGGCTACCCCGGCCAGGACCTGCCGGAGCGCTTCGCCACCGCCGTGATCGCCGAGATCCCGCACGGCGGCGGCCGCCTGCGGCTGCTCAACTGCGGGCATCCCCCGCCGGTCCTCCTGCGCACCGGCCGCATCCAGGTGCTGGAGCCGACCGCCGCCTCCCCGCCGCTGAACCTCGCCGACCTCATCGGTGAAAACTACTTCGTGGACACCCACACCTTCGCCCCCGGCGACCAGTTGCTGCTCTACACCGACGGCGTCACCGAGACCCGCGACCACACAGGGGCGTTCTTCCCGCTGCCGGACTGGCTGCGGCGGCAGAGCCCGGCGGCGCCCCGCGAACTGCTGGACGGGCTGCACCGGGAACTGGTGCGCTACAGCGGCGGGCGGCTGGAGGACGACATCGCCGCCCTGGCCGTGCGCTCGCCGCACGTCGTGTCCCGCGACGTCCCGTAAATCGCTGTCGCACGGACCCGGCCCGCCCCTACGCTCGCCACCATGCCCCGGCCTCACGGATTCTCCTACCGCCGGCGCGGCGACGGTACCGTGGTCGTCACCCACGGCGCGCGCACCGCCGCCCTCCTGCGCGGGGAGCGCGCCGAGCGGTTCCTGGAGGAAGTGGAGCGCGGCGACGCCCAGCTGGTGATGGCCCGCTGGACCGGCGACTACAAGCGGGGCAACGAGCGCACCGCCCGCGACCACCCCCGCAACCACGGCTGACCGGCCGTCGCGGACCCCCGCCACCCGTACACAAAATGTACAGTTTGATAGCGTTTTGTAAGCTTTTTCCATGGAACGTCGTCGGCCGGTGCCGGATCCGCGACCGCGATGGGCGCTTCGCGGGTGAGCCTGCGCGCCGAACAGCGGGACCTGACCCGCAACCGGATCCTGGACGGGGCGGTCGAGGTCTTCGCCGCCAAGTCCTTCGTCACCGCCACCATGGAGGACATCGCCCGCGCGGCCGGGGTCACCCGGGCCACGGTGTACGCGCACTTCCGCGGCAAGGCGGAGGTCATCGCCGCCCTGACGAACCGGGTGTACCAGGTCACCGACGACCTGTACGCCGAGCTTGCCTCCGTCCCCGAGTGGACCCGCGCCGGCGTCCGCGACTGGCTGGAGCACGCCGCGTCGGGCTGGCGGGCCCTCGCGCCGACGATCCGCGTACTGCTGGCCGCCACCCCCTCGGCGGCCGGTGACGACGGCAGTGCCCGCGACCGCTATCTGGCCGCCCACGAACGCTACGTGGCCCTGCTGACCGCCGGGCCCCGGCGGTGGCGGGGCGTGACCCCCGCGCAGGCACGGCAGCGGGCCCTGATGGCGGTGCTCCAGACCGGGTCGTTCCTCACCGCCTGGATCGCCGGCGGCCGGCCGGTCGACACCGACGACCCGCTGGAGATCCTCGCCGACGACCTGTGCCACCTGCTGCGGCCCGCCCTCGGCGGCCGCGCCGCCGCACCTCGCGATCCCCGCGGGCCGTCGTGAGGACCGCGCCGACACCCCGAGCTCATGGGAGGCGTGCGCCATGGCCACGACCGAGCCCCGGAACTACCCCCTCACCGAAACCGACCGCCTGACCGTCGACCCTGCCTTCGCCCAACTGCGCAAGGACGAGCCGCTGTGCCGGGTCCGGTTCCCCTACGGGGAGGCCGCCTGGCTGGTCACCCGGTACGAGGACGTCAGGACCGTCCTCGGTGACCCCCGGTTCAGCCGGGCCGAGGCGGTCCGCCGTGATGAGCCGCGCCTGCGGCCGCACCGGGGCCTCAAGGGCAGCATCCTGGACCTCGACCCCCCGGACCACACCCGGCTGCGGCGGATCGTGGCCAAGGCCTTCACCGCCCGGCGCATCGAGCGCCTGCGACCCCGCACCGAACAGATCGCGGCCGAACTGGCCGACGGCATGGCCGCCCGCGGCGCCCCCGCCGATCTCGTGGCCGACTTCGCCCTGCCGCTGCCCGTCACCGTCATCTGCGAACTGCTCGGCGTCCCTCTGACCGACCGCGCCGACTTCCGCACCTGGTCCGACGCGCTGCTGTCCACCTCGAAGTACACCCCGCGGGAGATCCAGGACTGCACCGACGCGCTGATGGCGTACATGGCCGCCCTGATCGCCGAACGCCGCGCCGCGCCGCACGACGACCTGCTCGGCACCCTGGTCGACGCCCGCGACAACGACGAGCGCCTGTCGGAACGGGAACTGCAGGTCCTGGCGATCTCGCTGCTCGTCGCGGGCCACGAGACCACCGCCACGCAGATCCCCAACTTCGTCTACGCGCTGCTCACCCACCCCGAGCAACTCGCGGCACTGCGCGCCGACCCCGGTCTCGTCCCCGCCGCCGTCGAGGAACTCATGCGCTACGTCCCCCTGGGCAACGGCGCCGGCATGCCCCGCTACGCGCTGGACGACGTCGAACTCAGCGGCGGCACCGTACGCGCCGGCGAGGCGGTGGTGGTCTGCCCCGTGTCGGCCAACCGCGACGAAACGGTCTACACCGACCCGGACCGGCTCGACCTGCTCCGCCAGGAGGCCTCGCACGTCGGGTTCGGGCACGGACCGCACCACTGCCTGGGCGCCCAACTGGCCCGCATGGAGCTACAGGTGGCCCTGCGCACCCTGCTCGACCGACTGCCCGGACTGCGCCTCGCCGGGCCGGAGGAGAGCGTCGCGTGGAAGTCCGGCCTTCTCCTGCGCGGACCCGAGCGGATGCCGCTCACCTGGGACCGGGCCTGACAACACCTGGCGACAGCCGGCAACACCCGACGAGACCGAAGGACACCGATCATGACCTGGCAGATCGAGGTGGACCGGAACACCTGCATCGGCACCGGCTCCTGCGCCGGCATCGCACCCGGGCATTTCGAGCTACGCGACCGCAAGTCGTGCCCCAGGCACCCGACGGCCGAACCGGACGAGCGCCTGGTCGACGCCGCGGAGTCCTGCCCCGTGGAGGCCATTACCATCCGGGACGCGACCAGCGGGGAACTGATCGCGCCCCAGCCCTGAGGCCTGTCGTCAGACCAGCGTGCGCGGGCGGAGTTCCGGCTCGGTGGAGGCGTCGGTCATCACGGCGTAGACGCTGCCCTCCTGGCCGGCCGCGCCACCGTGCCGCCCGTCCGGGGTGAGCGCCAGCGCCCTCAGCTCGGACCGGTACTCGTCGGGCAGGCCGGCCGCCTCCTCCAGGGCGACGCGGCACGCGTCGGCGGGCTCCTTGCCCAGCGCCAGCAGGTCGACCACCGTACGCGCCGTCCCGCCGCGCAGGCTCAGCTCGCCGCGGCCGGTGCAGGCCGCCCCGCCACCGCGCAGATCGCACCAGTTGCCCGCCCCCGGGACGGCGGAGTCCCCCACCCGTCCCGGGTACTTGAAGGGGTATCCGGAGGTCGAGACGCCCACGCACATCTCGCCCTGCGCGTCCAGGGCGATGATGTTGATCGTCCCCCACGGCCCCTCGTGCGGCGCCATCCGCCGCACCAGCTCCAGCGCCGCCCGCCGGTAGCGGCGGTCGCCGTCCACGGCCGGGGTGTTCTCCCCCTCCACCGCCTCGGCGGCGGTCAGCAGCTGCTCGCGCCACATGGCCCGGGACTCCTCGGTCAGCAGCTCGGCGGCCTCGAACCCGTTCTCCCGCGCGAACAGGGCGGCGCCCTCCCCCACCAGCAGGCAGTGCTGCGGCAGCCGCTCCATCACCGCGCGCGCCACCGAGATCGGGTTCGGGAACCCGCGCAGCGCGCCCACCGCGCCGAACCTGCGGTCCGAACCCGTCATCACCGACGCGTCCAGCTCGACGACGCCCTGCGCGTTGGGCAGCCCGCCGGTGCCGACGTAGTGGTCGGTGAGGTTGTCCTCGCAACGGCGCATCGCCGCCTCCACGGCGTCCAGTGCCGTGCCGCCCCGTCGCAGGACGTCCATCCCGGCCGGCAGACCGACCTCGCTGCGCTCGCTTCCGATGACGACGTGCTGCGTCATGAGTTCCCCTTCTCTGGTGGGTCGGGTCGTACGGGCGCCCCGCGGCCCCCGGCACCCCGCCCCGGCACCGGCGACGAGCTGGTAGGACGTCGCGGCGAGCCCGACGCCGGGCCCGGAAGGGCCGGTCGCCGCCCGGGCTCTGCCGCGAGGACGCGCGCTTCCTCGTGGGTCCGGCTCACGTCGGCGTGCCGGCCGGTTGAGGCCCCGTCGGGCAGCCCACGTGTGCCGTCCGGAAGGTGTCCGTACCCAGCCTCCGGGGGCCTGTATTCACCCGTCCGGCCCTTTCGCCGGACGCGGAAGGAAATCCACGCTGTCTGCGGGCGCGGTGACAGCGCGGATGATCACAGTTGCCACTGCGCCGCCCGCAGTTGCGCCATCCACGCCGCTCGCCCGGGTCCCACGATCGGCGCTGGTGACACCGCCCGCACCGCCCCCGCGCGGTGTTCCCGGGCTGCCCAGGCCCGGTCCGCCGCCCAAGCTGGAGTTGACGGATGCGGTCAGGACTTGTCGACGAACACCTCGAGGTGAGCAGATGGCACAGACGCCGATTACCCCCGAGAACGTGCGCAGGAAGCAGTTCACCACCGTCCGCCTCCGCGAGGCCTACGACGAGCGCGAGGTCGACGACTTCCTGGACGACGTGCAGGCCGAGCTGACCCGGCTGCTGCGGATCAACCAGGACCTGCGCGCCGCGATCTCCTCCGCCGAGGCAGCCGCCCGGCAGCCCGAGGAGCCCGAGCTCGAGGTGGCGTCCGGACCGGAACCCGAACCCGAGCCCGAAGCGGCGCCGGAGCCGAAGCCCGTCCCCGGCCCGGCCGCCGAGGTGACGGAGCCCGAGGCGCCCGAGGCAGCCGAGGAGTCCGCGGAACCGCAGCCCGGGTTCGCCGCCGACAGCACGGCCCGGCTGCTCGCCCTGGCCGAGCGCACCGCCGAGCAGGCCGTCACCGAGGCCCGCGCCGAGGCCCACAAGATCGTCGGCGAGGCCCTCGGCCAGGCCGAGAGCCTGCGCCGCGACGCCCGCGACCGGGCCCAGGCCCTCGAACACGAGGCCCAGGACAAGCACCGCCAGGCGATGGTCTCGCTGGTCACCGCCCGCACCGTGCTGCAGCGCAAGGTCGAGGACCTCCGCACCTTCGAGAACGCCTACCGCACCCGTCTGACCGCCCACATGCGGTCCCAGCTCCGCCGCCTCGACCGCGACCTCGCCCGTTCCCTCGCGCCGCCTCCCGCTCCCCCGACGGTCTCCCTCACCCGCACCACCGCGAAGCGCACCGCGGAACCCCATCCCGTTTCCCCGGCCCCCACCCCGGCCATGGCCACCGCCCCCGACCCGACCGCCCCACCGGCCCCCGCCCAGGACACCACCGCCCTCACCTCCGCGGGCTCCCTGAGCGGGGAGGAGGACTGAGGCGGCCCGTCAGCTCTCCGGAGTGCGGAGCCGGTACACGGAGACGTGGGAGCGGGATTCGGCGGTGAACTCTGCGCCGAGCCAGTCGGCGTGGCGGGACTCCAGGACGAAGCCGGCGAGCTGGGCCATGAGGTCCAGCTCGGAGGGCCAGATGTAGCGGTGCGGGCTGCGGTAAAGCCGGGTCCGCTCGCCGTCGGCGAAGCGGAAGTGGTGCGAGACGACCTGCTGCCGCAGGACGTCGTAGGTGTCCACGCCCATGTACCCGGATTCGGAAGTCCAGACCACCGCCTGCTGACCGGGCGGCAGTTTGCGCAGCTCGGGAACCCACAATTCGATCACGAAGCGCCCGCCCGGTGCGAGATGGCGGGCGGCGTTGCGGAAGCAGGCGACCTGTTCGGCCTGCGTCAGCAGGTTGGAGATGGTGTTGTAGACGAGGTAGACGAGCCGGAAGATGCCCGGGGCGCGGGCGGTGGCCATGTCACCGACGACGACCGGGACGGTCGCGGCGTCCGCCTTGGTGCGCAGTTGGTCGATCATCGGCTGGGACAGCTCGATGCCGCTGACCGGTACGCCCTGGCGAGCCAGTGGTACGGCGACACGGCCGGTGCCGATGGCGAACTCGAGCGCCCGTCCGCCGTCGGCGAGTTCGGCGAGACGGTCCACCGCCGGTCCGAGTACGTCGGGGGCGAACATGCCGGTGCCGGGGGTGTCGTAGGCGCGGGCGGTCTCCGCGCCCCAGATGTCGTCCTGTCGCATACGCCCGACGATCCACGAAGCGCGCGGCGAAGTCGAAGGAATTTGGCGCGGGACATCACGCGCTGAATGGCGGGGAACACGGATCGAACACCGTTCCGCGGGGCATGGATGTCCCCACACGGCGACGGGACCCCGGGAGGCGCCCGTGAAGGTGGCACTGCTCACGCGGGAGTACCCGCCGTACGTCTACGGCGGGGCGGGCGTCCATGTGGAGTTCCTGGCCCACGAGCTAAGGACGCTGACGGACCTTCAGGTCCACTGCTGGGCCGGGGCGGACGGCGCGGACGCAGCCGACGACGCGCACGGCACCGGCGTCACCCGCCATGCCGCCGCCGGGGAGCTCGCGGGCGCGAACGAGGCACTGCGCAGCCTGTCGGTCGACCTGTCGATGGCCGCCGCGCTCGCCGGACAGGACCTTGTGCACTCGCACACCTGGTACGCCAACCTCGCCGGCCATCTGGCCAAACTGCTGTACGGCGTGCCGCATGTGATGACCGCCCACTCCCTCGAACCGCTGCGTCCCTGGAAGGCCGAGCAGCTCGGCGGCGGGTACGCGCTGTCCAGCTGGGCGGAGCGGACGGCGGTCGAGGCCGCGGACGGCGTCATCGCCGTCTCTCACGGGATGCGCGCGGACATCCTGCGGAGCTACCCGTCGCTCGACCCGGCGCGTGTGCACGTCGTCCACAACGGCATCGACACCCGCCTCTACCGGCCGGACGAGGCCACCGGGGCGCTGGCCGCGCACGGCGTCGACCCGGGCCGCCCGTACGCGCTGTTCGTCGGCCGGATCACCCGCCAGAAGGGGGTCCCGCACCTGCTGCGGGCCGCGCGGCGGATCGATCCGGAGCTGCAGATCGTGCTGTGCGCCGGGGCGCCCGACACCCCGGCGATCGACTGGGAGTTCCGCGAGCTGGTGGAGGAACTGCGCGCGGTGCGCGGCGGGGTGATCTGGATCCCGCAGATGCTGCCCCGGCCCGAGGTGGTGCAACTGCTCACACACGCCGCGGTGTTCGTCTGCCCGTCGGTGTACGAGCCGCTGGGCATCGTGAACCTGGAGGCGATGGCCTGCGGCACCCCGGTGGTCGCGTCCGCGGTGGGCGGGATCCCGGAGGTGGTGGAGGACGGCGTGACCGGACACCTGGTGCCGTACGAGGAGAAGGACCCGGAGGCGTTCGAGGCGGGGCTCGCCGCGGCCGTCGGCGCGCTGGCCGGCGATCCCACGGCGGCGGCACGGATGGGGGCGGCGGGACGCGAGCGTGCGGTGGCGGAGTTCGGGTGGGACGCGGTGGCCCGCCGCACCGTGGACGTGTACGAGGAGATCTGCAGGTCGCAAGGGCGGTAGCGGCAAAGGGGGCAGGGATGCGCGGCGGACCATCGGTACTGGGAATCGTGCTCGCGGGCGGCGAGGGCAAGCGGCTGATGCCGCTGACCGCCGACCGCGCCAAACCGGCGGTGCCGTTCGGCGGCGCCTACCGGCTGGTGGACTTCGTGCTGTCCAACCTCGTCAACGGCGACATCATGCGCATCTGCGTGCTGACGCAGTACAAGTCGCACTCCCTGGACCGGCACATCACCACCACCTGGCGGATGTCCAACCTGCTGGGCAACTACGTCACCCCCGTCCCGGCGCAGCAGCGGCTGGGCCCACGGTGGTTCCTGGGCAGCGCGGACGCCATCTACCAGTCGCTGAACCTGGTGTACGACGAGCAGCCCGACTACATCGTCGTGTTCGGCGCCGACCACGTGTACCGCATGGACCCGCGGCAGATGCTGCGCCGGCACATCGAGGCGGGCGCGGGGGCCACGGTGGCCGGCATCCGCGTCCCGCGCGACCAGGCCTCCTCGTTCGGGATCATCACCCCGGCGCCGGGCGGGTCGCGGGTGGAGCGGTTCCTGGAGAAGCCCGTTGATCCGCCCGGTCTGCCAGGGGACCCCGACCGGGTGTACGCCTCGATGGGCAACTACGTGTTCACCACCAAGGTGCTGCTGGACGCACTGGCCCAGGACGCCGAGGACGATGCGTCGGTGCACGACATGGGTGGCAGCATCATCCCGCTGCTGACCGCCAAGGGGCAGGTGCAGGTCTACGACTTCGACGACAACCACGTCCCCGGCGAGACCGCTCGCGACCACGGCTACTGGCGGGACGTGGGCACCCTGGACGCGTACTACGACTCTCACCAGGACCTGATCTCGGTCAACCCGGTCTTCAACCTCTACAACGACCAGTGGCCGCTCTACACGCACTCGCTGCGGCTGCCCCCGGCGAAGTTCGTGGCCGGCGGGATCGCGAGCGAGTCGATGGTCAGCCCGGGCTGCATCATCTCGGGGCAGGTCACGCAGTCCGTGCTGTCGCCTGGGGTGGTCGTGGAGGAGGGAGCGGTGGTGCAGGGGTCGGTGCTGCACGACAACGTCCGCATCGGGCGGGGCGCTGTCGTGCGCCGCGCGATCCTCGACAAGAACGTCGTCGTGCCCGCGGGCGCCACGGTCGGCGTCAACCCGGAGCGGGACCGCGAGCTCTACCACGCCTCCGGCAACGGCGTCATCGCGCTGGGCAAGGGGCAGCGCGTCCTGTGAGCGGAGCGGTGGAGCTACCCGGTGACGCGGCGGCCGCGGGACCGGCCGCCGCGGGCATCCCCAGGGCGGCCGGGACGCGGTGAGCGGCCCGTCGGCGGCCGCCGGCGTAGGGCAGCCGGACGGCCGGCTGGAGGTGACCGGGACCCGCATCCCGCGTGGGACCCGGTCGACGGCGCAGCCGTACGGGGGCTGACGGGCCGCCGGCCGGTCAGCCCGGCTGGCTGCTGTCCTTGAGCGTGCCCCAGCCGTGCCACCGCTCGATCTCGATCAGGCCGCTGACGCGCTCGCGGTCGCGCTGCGGGTAGGGGCGGCCCAGGTACTGCTGGGCCAGCCGGTCGATGTCGGCGAGACCGGTGTCCTCGCGCAGTTCGGCGACGCGCCCGATCAGGGTGAGGTGGGTGTACCAGTTCCCGTCGTCCAGGACCGTGAGGCTGACCCGCGGGTCGTTGCGGATGTGGTCCAGGCGCTTGCGGCCGCCGTCCATGTTGACCAGGACCCGGCCGTCGTCCCACAGGTACCAGGTGGCCGTGGACACCGGCTGACCGTCGGCCCTCAGCGTCGCGATCACGGCCGGGTTGGGCTTCTTCAGCATCTCGATCGCGGCCGGGGTAAGCGGGGGCATGGACACGGGCACTCCTTCTCGGTGATCTTCGGCGCTGCGCGCTCACCGTGCCACATCCCGTACGGCCGCGCGGCGGCCCGGACCCGGCGCGCCCTGCGGTGTCCGCCGAAGGGGCGCCCCCGGCCCCGTGCGTCAGCAGAACCAGCCGAGGCGCCCGGCGGAGCGGGCGACGGCAGTTCTCAGATTCGCTTCACCACCGCGCTGAAGCCCGATGCACTGCGAATAGACCCGGTAGCCGGCGGGCGGCGGCTTCGGTCACGGCTTCGCGGCGGGTTCCTCACGTCCGCGCCGGGGCCGGCGGCCGGCCCGCGCCATTCGATGAGGTCCGGGTCGGCCAGGTCGATGGCGTCGGGACCGGCGCCGGCGCACCGCAGGAAGTCCTGGAAGTCGCGAAGGTGGTACGCGATCCCCAGGATCTCGCCGCCCACGCGGACGCGCCGGCCGCCGCTCATCGATGACGGCTTCACGATGACGCGACGCTGCATGGCGTCAGGATGACGCCCCTTCTTTCCGGCCCTGCCCCGCATCCCCGGCCGCCGGGCGGCGCCCTGGTGGCGGCACCCGGATGGCCCGGCTGTCACTGCCCGGGGCCCGAGGGCGTGCCAGGCTGGCCGAAACCCGTCAGCGCAGTGAGGGAGCCTCCGGCCATGACCGAACGGACCATGCGGGCTGTCGCCTCCTACCGGGGACTGCCCGTGGAGGATCCCGAGAGCCTCGTGGACGTCGAGGTGCCGGTGCCGGATCCCGAGCCCCGAGACGTGCTGGTGCGGGTGCAGGCGGTGTCGGTCAACCCCGTCGACATCAAGGTCCGCCCCGGTCTGCCCGCCTCCGACCGGCCCCGCGTCCTCGGCTTCGACGCCGCGGGCGTCGTCGAGGCGGTGGGTGCGGAGGTGGCCACCCTCCAAGTTGGGGACGAGGTCTGGTACGCCGGGGACCTCACCCGTGCCGGCAGCAACGCCGAGTTCCAGATCGTCGACGAGCGCCTCGTGGCCCGCAAGCCGCGCAGCCTCGGATTCGCGGAGGCCGCCGCCCTGCCACTGACCGGCATCACCGCCTGGGAGACCCTCTTCGACCGGTTCGCCCTGGACGCCAGGTCCACCGGGACCCTGCTGGCGCTGGGCGGCGCGGGCGGTGTGGGCTCGATCCTCATCCAGCTGGCGAAACAGCTGACCCGCCTGCGGGTGCTGGCCTCGGCCGGCCGCCCCGAGACCGCGCAGTGGGTCACCGGGCTGGGGGCCGACGCCGTGGTCGACCACCACGACCTCGCCGCGACCGCCGCGGCGGCGGCCCCGGACGGCATCGACTACCTGCTGTCCCCGCACTCCGCCGGCAACGTCGAGACCTACGCCCGGATCATGCGCCCGGGCGGTCACATCACGGCGATCGACGAGCCCGAGGGACTGGACCTGCTGCCGCTCAAGGCCAAGAGCATCGCGTGGCACTGGGAGTTGATGTTCACCCGGCCGATGTTCCGGACCCCCGACATGATCGAGCACAAGAACCTGCTGCAGGAGATCGCGGCCTTGGTCGACGACGGCCGCGTCCGCAGCACCGTCACCACCACCATCGAGGACTTCTCGGCCGCCGGGCTGCGCCGCGCCCACACGATGGTGGAATCCGGCCGGACCATCGGCAAGGTCGTCGTCACACGCTGAGGAGCGGGGGCGACGGCCACGGGACGGCCAGGCTCGCCTGCCCTGGCCGGCGGCGACAGCCCCGTGCGGGGCGGCCGCCGCCGGGGACCTCAGAGCGCTTCGCCGCCCTCACGGCGGCGAATGCTGACGTACTCGCTCGCGTCGCGGCCGGCCAGGCGGCGCTGGAGGGATCCGGCGATGCGCTCGGCCTGCCGCTTGGCGAGTTCGGCCTTGTCGCCGCGGAAGAGCCCGTCCACCGTCAGGGTCCACAGTGCCAGCCAGCGGCCGAAGTGCTCGGCGCCCAGGGGGGCCATACGGTGCAGGGCGAGATGCGGGGCCAGCGCGTTGCGCCGGTACCGGCCCGCGGCGAAGAGCACCGTTTCCCAGAAGTCGCACATGATCGGCATGTGCGCGTCGAGGTCCATGCGGGCCACCTCGGTGAAGACCGGCCCGATCAGGGGATCGGCGAAGGCCCGCCGGTAGAAGGCGGTCACCAGCACCTCGACGTCCGCGCGGTCCGCGAGGTCACGACCCGTGCCGCCCCGCACGGCCACGGGCCCGGACGCGTTCACAGCCGCTCCAGGACGAGCGCGGCGCCGCATCCGGCCAGGCACAGCGCCTTGACCGCCTCGAGCGCGACGTACCGCAGATGGGCTCGGCTTCGCGGGCCGGTCTCCCCGGCGAGCACGGCGGCGGTGCGGCGGTTCAACGCGGGCCGGACCACGAACAGTTGCGCCAGGAGCATGGCGACGGCCCCCGCGCCGAGACCCAGCGCGACCGGCCCCGGCACCTCCCACGCCAGCGCCACGGCGGCGATCGCCGCGAGCACCGCCTCGACGCGGTTCAGCGCGCGGAAGACGATCCGCCCGATGCTCAGGCCCAGGGGCACGGTGATCCCCTCGGCGCGGAACTTGAGGGGGGCTTCCAGGAACGAGATCCCGAGCACCATCCCCAGCCACACGAAGACCGCGGCCACCTGCGCCAGCACGGCGCCGGCGTTCACCGGGCGCTCCGCTCGGGGCGGCGCCGGACAGTGCGCACGGGATGACGTCGGATGCGGTGAAGGTCCATGCCTCCACCCTAGCGTAAATGCGCATATGAAATGCAAATTAGAGTCGCCCGTCACAATCCCCCCAACGGGGTTGGGGCGCAAGTCGATCGGCCTCGAGAATGGCCCGATGACCTCGCCCGTTCTGCTGCCCGACCACCGCCTCGAAAGCACCGCCGTCGTCGCCGGCAACACCACGACCCGTGAGCGGGGTCTGACCGGCGCCAACAGCTACGCCCGCGAACCCGGCTTCGACCCGGTCGGCCATCTGCTGTCCCACGCTCCCGAGCCGCGCCGGCTCGACCTGTGCGGCGGGCAGGGGCCGGCCCTGCGGGAGGCCTCCGGGCGTCTGCCGGCCACCGCGCGACTGACCGGTGTCGACCTGGTGGGGCCCCTGGCACCGACGCCCCTGCCGCCCTCGGTGTAACTGGTCACCGCGTCGGTGACGGCCTGGGAGCCGACCGCGCCGTACGACCTGATCACCTGCGTCCACGGCCTCCACTACGTCGGGGGCCTGCTCGTCGCCCACTTCGACCCGGCCCCGATCCGCTGGGCCGACGGCGGTCCCGCCGGGGGTTCGTCCTGGCCGCCCTTCGGGCCGAGGGCTTCGCCTGCAGAGCGCGTCACCACCGCCTCACGCTCGACGGCCCGCGCGCCCTCCACCTGCCCCTGCGCTACGTCGGCGCCGACCCGGACGCCGGCCCCAACGACACCGGCCGGCCCGCCGTCGCCGCCCACTACCGCCGCGACGGCTGAGTCGCGGGAGGAACTGCGGACGGCCGGATCAAACCGGTGACGGTTCC
Source organism: Actinacidiphila sp. bgisy160 (assembly GCF_057707815.1). Classification (NCBI taxonomy): domain Bacteria; kingdom Bacillati; phylum Actinomycetota; class Actinomycetes; order Kitasatosporales; family Streptomycetaceae; genus Actinacidiphila; species Actinacidiphila sp. bgisy160. The sequence goes on along the minus strand of NZ_JBYIQW010000020.1, from coordinate 1,778 downwards.
TGTCAAGTACCGAAATCCAGCGACATGACGCGTGGGCGGCCGCACGGCTTACTGGAGACATCGCGAACTCCTCCGGCTCACGAAAGAGAGCTCCCATGAAGCGCACCTCCGGTATCCGACGCCTCGTCACGCTGACCGCCGTGACGACCCTGGCAGCAGGAGGCACACTGCTCCCCGCCACCGCGTTCGCCGCGACGCCCGGCCAGGCGCCGGCGCACCCCGTCACCGCCAAGGCGACTGGGCACGGCGGCTGGGGCGGCGGCCACGGAGGCGACTGGGGCGGCCGGGGCCATGGCGACGGCTGGGGTGGTGGGAGCGACTGGAACCACGACAAGGGTCCCGGTGGCAACGGCAACGGCGGCATCATCATCGTCGTCGGCGACAACAATTCCACCAACGTCAACAACGGGACCATCAACAACGGCGTCATCGCCGACTGACGACTCCCCGGGCCCGGTCACGTCACCCCCGACCAGGCCTGCCGGAGGCGCGGGCAGCCACGGCCCGCCGTGGAAGGGCGGAGGTCCTCACGCCCTCCTCGGACCTCCGCCCTTCCACGACACCTCTCCCCCAGCACCCCCGGAACGGAGCACCTGCCATGTCCAGGCACGCCCTGCGGCGTCCCGTCGCCACGGTGATGGCCGCCCTGGCGGTAGCCGGCGCCACCGCGGGCGCCGCGCAACTGACCCACACCACCGCCGCCGACCGCCCCGCCCCATGCTCCCGGTACGACGGCCGCGGGGGCGACGGCGCTGTCACGGGCCGGGACGGCCTGCCCGGCCTGCCCGTCGCGGCGGCCGCGTCCGGATGCGCCCTGCCCGGCGCCCTGCCGGACAAGCCGGAGGACCGGCTCTCCGTCGTGGACAAGGCCCGGATCGTGGTGCTCATGGCGGACGGCGAGGCCCGCGATTCCGAGGTGGCCGCGCAGTACCGGGTCTCCGAGGACCAGGTCGCCGCCTGGAAGCGGCAGCTGCTCCTCGGCGACTGGTTCGGACTCCTGCGCCCGGATCAGCACCAACCGCGGCCACGTCAACGGCTGGAGGGGTACGACCGGGTCTTCGGCATCTTCACCGCGGCCGACGGCGTCCCCCGCCCTCGCGCGGCCGGCACACCCGCCTCGTGACACGTCTGTGACAGTCGGCGGACGATGTGATGACGTCGGCGCGCGAGGGTGGTCCATAGAGGGCAAAACGCCCTAATCGGACATCCATCTCCTGCTTCCGAGGGCGTGAGCAGGGACGACAGCCGCCGAAGGACACCCGATGAGCTCCGCACCCACCACGCCCCAGTCCGGCACCGGGACCGAGGTCCCCGAACTCGCCCCCCGCGAACGCGAGACCCTCCGCCACATCGCCGCGGGCCGCACCTACCTCCAGACCGCCCGCCACATGGGACTGTCCAAGCACACCGTCGACGCCTACCTGCGCCGCATCCGCGCGAAACTCGGCGTCTACAGCACCGCCGAACTCACCCGCACCGCCATCGCACTCGGCCTGTGAGCCCGGCCGCACGGAGGGTGGCAACCGCCGGCCTTCCGAGGGGGAGCCACGCCGGCAGCACGGGTCCCACGACGCGCCAGGCCTCCTCGGCCTCGTCAGCGCGGATGGACAGCAAGCACTTGCCGAGGTCTTCTCGGGCACAGCGGGCGCGGGCCCGGCAGCAGTAGCGCGCGTTGAGGTTTCCGGTCGCCCCGAGGACGGCGAACCTCTCGCGGACCGCGAACTCCTCCGTCGAGGGGCCGATCTGTCGCGACGTCACCCGGGGAGGGGGTCAGGAGC